>DAOOQH010000032.1:0-20203 GCA_035388625.1 Chitinophagaceae bacterium
AAAAGAACGTACAAGCTTTGAATATAAAGACACCCTGCAACGTATCCTGAACCAAGCCGAAAGAATCAATAAAATAAGTCAATCATTACTTTTTTTAGCTCAAACTGGATACAAAGAAAATAAGCTCAAGTTTGATATTATTCGTACAGATGAATTGATTTTACAGTCGAAAGAAATCATGAATCAATTGATACCTAACAACAATATCCAAATTGATTTTAATTTGCTACCTGAGAATCCATTAAAACTCAAAGTTTACGGAAACAAAGAATTGCTTTTGCTTGCGATTACCAATATACTTACAAACGCATGCAAATATTCAAGTAACAAACCCGTATTGGTTAGTTTAGCCTCAACAAATAATGAGGTAGTATTCGTCTTTCAAGATCAAGGAATTGGCATTCCAGAATCAGAACTTCAATACATTTACGATCCATTTTTTAGAGCAACAAATACCGATGCCTATGATGGATATGGAATAGGATTGCCATTGACTCGCAACATTGTTAGAATACATAAGGGGCAACTTAATGTTAGCTCGATACAGCATCAAGGTGTAACCGTACAAATAAAATTACCGATTAATTCAGTACAAAAATCTCTAATCGAATTCTAATCCCATTCTTAATTGTCTCTCATTTGAGCCAAATAGTTTTGTGCTTTAATTATTCGAATGAGGCAGAAGAAAACTATTTTAATACCAATTGATTTCTCGATTGAGTCACTTAATACACTTAAACTAGCACTAGAAGAAAACAAAAGCGAAAGCGTATCGGTTGTGTTAGTGTACACCGAACATTTAACGAATTCGATATCGGAATTACTTTTCTATTCCTCCCAAAAAATAATCCAGTCATACACTAGCCCACAATTTAATGATGCAATAAACATCATCAAAAATACCTACGAATCCACTCTTCAATCCTTACGAATTGAGCTCTTTCATGGTTGTAACAAAAATGCGTTGCGTAATTTTTTGGAGGCCCTTCAGATTGACCATATCTACTTGCCAAAAACGTATCGTTTAAAATTAAAAAAAAATGGCTTTGATCCAATACCTATCATCAAGAAAATAACTACGAATTATAAAGAAGTGAGTTGGCATTCAGATGACAAAACTTCAACTGTAAATCAATTGCAACTTCTATTTAATAAATAAAATAATGACAAAGAAAACATTTCCAACAACTCCAATTGGGAGACTAAAACTATTTTTTACACTATTTGACTCTCGATGGGAAGACCTCACTAAAGAGTCATGGGGCAAAGTAGTTTATAAAGACTTTAGTGCTGGACTTATTGTAGCTATGACTGCTATACCTATGGCAATGGGCTTTGCAATTGCTATGGGTATGCGACCCGAACATGGCATCATTGCGGGTGCATTGGCCTGTGTAATCGGCAGAACATTTGGAGGTTCAAAGTATCAAGTTTATGGACCAACCGCTGCATTCATTCCCGTTATAGCCGGACTCATTTCAAAGTATCGTGATCCAGCAATTGGCGGCTCATTTGAACAAGCTCATGGGTTTCTTATTCTTGTATCTATTATTGCAGGTATAATTTTAATTGTGATGGGTATTTATGGCTTTGGGAAATTTGCAAAACTGGTTCCCAATTCTATTATAGTAGGATTTACTGTTGGCATTGCCATAGCCATAGCGCTTACTAACCTTGAAGATATTCTTGGTATCGAATCATTCAAGGATTTTATTGGTCAAGATGAAGATATAAAAGGTGGCTTGTTACATAATTTATACCTAGCTGTTCAAAATCTTCATAAAATCAATCTTTGGTCAGTCTTGATAGGTGTTCTTACTTTTATTATTACGAAAGGCCTACTGCGTATCTCAATATTCATTCCTGGCCCAGTTATAGCAATGGGTACTGCAACCTTACTATCGGCCACTATACTTGCAGACAAAGGGCTTATTTTGGTAAAGGATCTCTATGGCTCCATTCCCAATAATTTTTTTGTATTCACAGCACCTTCATTACCAGATATGTCTCTCAGTATTATGCTTGATATCGCCTACTTTGTTGGAGCCATTGTATTTGTTTCAGGAGTTGAAAGTATTCTCTGTTCTTCAATGGCCGACAAACTCGCTGAAAATAAAAAGACACCATTTAATCCTGACAAAGAATTTTTTGGCCAAGGTATGGTACAAATTCTTACTCCTTTGGTTCAAGGCTTCCCATGCACTGGAGCATTAGCTCGAACTGCCACAAGTATTAAAGCGGGAGCACGCACACCTTTAGCAGGTTATTTCAAAGCTGTACTCAAACTTACACTTGCTTATTTTTTAGCACAATATTTAGAACTAATACCTATGGCATGCATCGGTGGCATTCTTGTATGGGTTGCTTCAAATATGATTAAACCTTCAGAAATAAAAGAAATAAAACATTTAGGGAAATTTGAATTTTCAATGATGGTCTATACAGCTGTTATGGTGCCTCTTACCGATTTCTTAACGGGTGTACTATCTGCGTTAATCATTTACTTTATTGTAAAACAATTTTTCAAAAGAAAATCAAACCAATCTCCCAAAGTAGAAAAACTAGAGCCCGACTTTGTTTAGATTCTTCCATAAAAGCTCAAATCTAGTCTTACCCATCTCCTAAACAACTCGATTTTATCAGTGAATACCCCCGTATCTTTACTCATCAGAATCAATAAAATAATTTATTTTCTATGGATAAAGACATTGCGAAACTTCTACATGCCGAAACAAATCAATTGGCAAAACTTCAATCCATTGTAAAAAAATCAATTGAAGATGAAAATCTCATCATCGAAAATTTACTTCATCCACCTGAAGAAGTGCTCTCTGAGGGACAAAAAATTTCTGATAAGGTTGCACGTTTTGGTGGAAGCTGGGCATTTATCATTTCCTTTTTTATCATTTTAGTTGTTTGGATTTTATTTAATACCATCGCTTCAACCAATGGGAGATTCGACCCCTACCCTTTTATTTTATTGAATCTAATATTATCAAGTATTGCTGCTTTACAAGCACCTATCATCATGATGAGTCAAAATAGACAAGAAGAGAAAGATAGAAAGCGAAGTGAAAATGATTATCTCATCAATTTAAAATCTGAGATGGAAATAAGAAGCTTACATCAAAAAATAGATTTATTGCTTGAAGAACAAATTAAGGTATTATTTGAAAGTCAAGCCAAGCAATTAGAAATTTTAAAAACAATTGAAAAAAATTTAAGCTTGAAAAAATAAGGTTATCACAATCAAATTTCACTTTGATTAAAAAAGAAAAAAATGCAAAAAAAGAAAATTATTATAGTTGGAGGCGGCTTCGCTGGCATTCAATTGGTTCGAAATTTAGATGAAAACAAATTTGACATCCTACTGCTCGATAAGCTCAACCATCATCAATTTCAACCGCTATTTTATCAAGTTGCCACCTCGCAACTCGAACCCGCCAGTATTTCATTCCCCTTGCGTAATATTTTTAAGAATAAAAAAAATCTTCAAATTCGACTTGCTGAAGTATCAAATATTGACCAAAATAAAAATCACGTTGATACCAATATCGGCATCTTTGAATATGATTATTTAGTGCTTTCAATGGGTTGCAAAACCAATTTTTTTGGCAATAATGAAATTGAAAAATATGCACTCACACTGAAAACCACCAATGATGCAATCGCGATTCGAAATCATATCTTACAAACTTTCGAAAATATTATTTCAGCAAATGAAGAAGATAAAAATTCGCTCTTACAACTTGTGATAGTGGGCGCCGGCCCAACAGGAGTTGAATTAGCGGGAGCGTTTGCAGAAATTAAAAAACATATTTTACCAAAAGATTATCCAGGCATCGATTTTTCAAAATTCAATATTCTTTTAGTCGAAGGTAGTAAGAATACCCTCAATAATATGAGTGACAATGCGCGCAAAGCATCACAAACCTATCTCCAAGAAATGGGAGTGAGTATTTTAACCGAAACCTTTGTAAAAAATTATGATGGTAATTTACTTACACTCAATGACGGCAAACAAATAAAAACTAAAACTGTTATTTGGGCTGCTGGCGTAATAGGTAATAAAATAGCTGGTCTGCCCGAATCAAGTATGGTAAATGGCAATCGAATAAAAGTTGATCAACAAAATAAAGTAATGGACTCAGCAAATATTTTTGCGATTGGTGATATTGCTTATATGGAAACATCGCTGTATCCAAAAGGTCATCCACAAGTTGCAAATGTGGCAATTAATCAAGCAAAAAATCTAGCCTCCAATTTAAACAAAAACCAAACCAAATTATTCGAGTACAAAGATCTCGGTTCAATGGCTACTATTGGTAGAAATAAAGCAGTGGTTGATTTACCATCATTTAAATTTAAAGGTTATTTTGCTTGGGTCATTTGGATGTTTTTACATTTAATGCTCATCCTCAGTGTTCGAAATAAACTCATCATTTTCATTAATTGGGCATGGGCCTATTTCACAAAAGATACTTCATTAAGACTCATTCTAGTGCAAGAAAAAAAATAATCATGAGGTAGTAAATCACTTAAGCAAACTTAATCAATTGATTCACTCAAAAAAAAATGGCTGATATTTCTATCAACCATTTTGTATAAAATTTTATTCCATAGTAATTTACGCAATCGCCTTATTTACCAGTTCTGCTGCTTCACTTAATAAAATAGCACTTTGAACTTTTAATCCCGACTTCTCAATTAATTCTTTCGCTGCTTCGGCATTCGTACCTTGTAAACGAACAATAACAGGCACATTAATTTCACCAATTGCATGATAGGCATCAACAACGCCTTGTGCAACACGATCGCATCTTACAATACCACCAAATATATTCACCAAAATGGCTTTTACATTTGGATCTTTTAATATCAATCTAAATCCTGCTTCAACTGTTGTGGCATTAGCTCCACCGCCAACATCAAGGAAATTAGCAGGCTCTCCACCACTCAACTTAATCATATCCATGGTAGCCATAGCTAAACCAGCACCATTAACCATGCAACCAACATTACCATCTAATTTTACATAGTTTAAATTACTATCACTTGCTTCAACTTCTGTTGGATCTTCTTCACTTTTATCGCGAAGTGCTACTAAATCTTTATGACGAATTAAAGCATTCTCTTCTAAATTCATTTTACAATCCACTGCAAGAATTTTATCATCACTTGTCTTAAACAATGGATTAATTTCAAGCATATCACAATCTAAACCAATAAATGCATTGTATAAATTGGTTACAAACTTTACACAATTTTTATGTGCTTCACCACTCAATCCTAAATTAAAAGCAATTTTACGTGCCTGAAAAGGTTGAAGTGTTGTACCAGGAGCAACCCATTCTTTAAAAATTAATTCAGGTGTATTATGCGCCACATCTTCAATATTCATACCGCCTTCGGTGCTATACATGAATACGTATTGCTTTTTTTGACGATCTAAAAGTATCGATAAATAAAATTCTTTTACTGGGCTTGCACCTTCATAGTAAGCATCTTCAGCCATAAAAATTTTAGAAACCACTTTACCAGCGTCACCAGTTTGCAAAGTAACCAAAGTATTGCCAAACATATTTTCAGCTACGGCCTTTGCGCCTTCTTCATTTTTTACAACTTGAACACCATGCTGAGTTGGCACTTCTTTAAAGGTACCTTTTCCTCTTCCACCTGCGTGGATTTGCGCTTTTGATACTACAAATCTAATATTGGTATTTGTGCTAATTTCTTTATAGGCCGCAACCACTTCATCAACCGAAGTACATACAATGCCATTTTGAACTGGCACATGATATCTTTTCAATAATTCCTTTGCTTGGTATTCGTGTAAATTCATTGTAAATTTTAAATTTTGCGCAAATTTAGTTTTCTAAAGGTGAATAAATACAGTTGTGTCATTTTATTTTCAAAAGAATAAAAAAAAATCGATTCTTCTAAAATATTCTCTAGTGCATTTTGGGCGGTACACACGCTATTCATTCCAAGTCCTCCCCCGAAAGTGAAAAATTTCATTCGTTCCTCATTTCATTTTTCTACTTCGGGGTGCGGGCTTTCCATTGCTATCGTTACCGCAACTTCAAAACACGTATTTCATTTAAATATTAATCGTCTTAAAATATTGACTTCTAATGAAGTCTAAGCTTTGATTTAAAATAGTCAGTAAAAATTATTATTATAATAATATATTTGCTCACACAAAATGGACTATACTCTTATACTTTACGCGGTTGGTGCTTTTTTAGTTTCCTTATTGACACAATATTTGGTTATTGATTTATCACACAAACGTGGCATTTTCATTGACGATCATACGAGCGACCTTCCTCAAAAATTGCACAATGAACCAACCCCTCGAATAGGTGGTCTGGGTATTTTTATTGCCTGTGTTTTCATGACGAAAGATTTAGAATTGGGCTTAAAAATAATTCTTTGTTTAATTCCCGCTTTCTTAGCTGGATTTTTAGAAGATCTTTTTGCAAAAATTACACCGCTCCGTCGACTACTTATTATGAGTATTTCAGCCGTCATGTCAATTTACCTGATAGATGCCGTTGTACTAGATTTCGGTTTTATGACAGTCCCATACTGGCTAGGTACTTTTATTACAATGATTGCCATTTTAGGACTCATTAATGGCACCAATTTAATTGATGGTTTTAATGGACTTTCTTCGGGTGTTTGCTTTATTATCTTCTCTACTTATTTCGTCATCAGCCTTCGTGTTGGCGATCAAACCATGGCATTTATCAACTTAATTTGCATGGCTTCAATATTAGGTTTTTTGTTGTTCAATTTCCCTTTCGGAAAAATCTTCCTTGGCGACGGAGGCGCATATAGCTTGGGCTTTATGCTAGCGGTTCTATCAATTTTAATTGTCAAACGAAATCCAGATGTATCACCATGGTTTGCCCTAGTTTGTTTAATTTATCCAGTTTGGGAGGTGATATTTTCTTTTTCACGACGTATGATTATTCACCGATTATCGCCCTTACATCCCGATTCAAAACATGTGCATCAATTGGTTTTCCGAAATATCACCAAGCATAATAATCCACTTACTTCTTTACTGATATTTCCTTTTGTTCTTTTGTTCAATGGATTAGCCATTGTATTCTATAATAGTTCACTTGCGTTATTTATCATCGCTAGTGTGTTTGTCACATTGTATACCTTGTTCTATTATATTTACTCACGTAAAGAAATGCGCAAAGGCATCAAGCTCGACTAGAATTATTGATTTAAACTATTGGAAGTTTGAATCGTGTCAAAAACAAATACCTCTTCATTCTTCTTCTTCATAAAATACTTCTCACGAGCGTATTTCTCAAGTGTATTTGAATCAGATTGAACGGCAATTTTTTCGGCATGTAATTTTTCAACTTCGCTTTCAAGGTAGATGATTTTCTCTTTCATCTCTTTAAGTTCTTGCCGTTGTTTGTACTGAGAGATTACATCATATTCAGCAAAAAAGAAAATCCAAACAATAAAACCAGTTGTTACTAAAAAATATTTATTGCGGAGAATACCAAATAGAGTGTTCATAAATAAGGACAATAATTAGAGATAAAGTAAAACTATGCTTTTACTTCTGCAGCATTTTTCTTACGATACGCCATTGTCATTTCCATGGATATCGCACTTCTGTCCATCTTTACAACTGTATTTCTATCTATTTCAACAGATATAGTACCATCTTCGTTTGTTTTCATGATCTTACCATAAATACCAGCAGTTGTAACAATTGTATCTCCTACATTATTTTCGTTTGAAAAAGCTTTTTGTTCTTTTGCTCTTTTCATTTGAGGTCGAATCATGAAAAAATACATCACTCCTATCATACCAACCATAAAAATCACATTCATCATTGGATTAGGTTTACCGCCTTCTCCCATCATCAATAAAGTATCAATCGCGTTCATTTTTATTTAATTTTTGGCAAAAGTATTCAAATAATCAGTCACAAAATAATTTTTATTTTTCGTGAACTTCTGCACGAATATATAAATTATAGACAGATGGATTTCCGTTGGTAGTCACTATAATAAGCTTTTCATTATAGCCTTTTTTACCTTGACTATTGAAGGTTACTTTTATTTTATCTTTCATACCAGATTTAAGCGGTGCTTCAGGATAGGCAGGCACTGTGCATCCGCATGAGGCTTTTGCTTCACTGATTAAAATATCTTTTTTACCAACATTCTCAAAATCAAAATCAAACTCAACAATTTCTCCTTCAACAATTCTACCAAAATCATGAATGGTATCATCAAATTGAATGCGTCCCAAAGTCTTAATCTGACTTGAATCGCTATCAAGTGAAATTGGGTTTTCAACCAAGCTAGGCGATAGATGATTTTTTAGTGCGGCAGTTTCGGCATCGTTTTGATTAGATGAGCATGCCAAAAGAAAGAAGGAAAAGACAAATGGTGTATAAAATATTTTGAATTCCATAGAAATAAAAAATTACTTTTTTGTATACGTTTCTTTATGAAGTTTATTTTCATTCACAAGGTCCTTATGCACATTATCTAAGAGTCCATTGACAAATTGACCACTTTGTAAGGTACTATAGGATTTTGCTAAATCAATATATTCATTAATGGTAACTTTAACGGGTATGGTAGGAAAATAAAGCATTTCACAAATACCTAGATGGAGTAAAATCAAATCAATTAATGCAACACGTTCAGCATCCCAATTTACAAGTTTGGGTTCAATTAGTGCAAACACAAAATCTTTTTTATCATAATACACTTGAATTAACTCGTGCGCAAATTCCAATTTATCGGCGGAAATCAATTTGTTAAAATTAAATGAGGCTGCACTTGTAAGTATTTTGTCCATCCAAGCTTCAATCATTTCAGCATCGTTAAACCAACTTAAAAATTGTTCGCTCAAGAAACTTGATGCAAACTCATTTGAGAAAATACAATTCTTAATAATAAATTGAAGAATTGCTTTTTCTTCTGCTGAAGTTCTTTCTTCTGTGAGTATATACTGTTTATAAACATCTGATTCAAGTAATACATGAAAAAGCTTTTTAATTAATTCATCATCAAATAAACTAGCTACTTTATGTAATTTAACTGATTCAGAAAAGCTATTATTCTTTTTTAGCTGTTGAAGAATAATATTACCAGCTAATTTTTTATTTACATTTAAATCATCATGAGTTGCTGTGTATTTTGAAGCTTTTTGATTTGCATGAATGAGTACATATTCAGCAAGCAAAAACATAAGATGGGTTGAGGCTGCAAGTAAGGCGCCTGTTTCCAAAATTTTATCGTCCAACACTTTCTTCGAAAGATCAGGATTCACTGTATCATATTGCTGATCTAGCTCATAAATACTTTGAAATACTTTAATTCGAATGTTTCTTCTACTAATCATATAAAGAGCGTTGAGATATTTTTAAAATGGGCGCAAATATAAGTGAAAATCTTTCACAGTCAATTTAACTTATACAGCAGAATTTTTCGGATAATTTTCAACCTTGTTAAATTTTCACTAATAATTTATATATTAATTTATTTTCCATGCAAACATATAAACATATGTAATTCATTTTATATGAATAAGCTACGAATTTAGTAAAAAAAGTATCAAAAATAATTTGATCGTATCATTTACAAAAGCAGATTTAATGCTTGTTTAAACAGGTTTTTCTATATTAATTTGAAGTGCGAAGTGAACAATTTTTCCACATAAAAAACACTATCATATTATGTTCATAAATAATAACTTAAGGATAAAAATTGATGAAGAACACAAAATTCTGTGGGTTGGAATAGATTTACAAGATAAGTTGTGCTATTCAATTAACTTTCTCGACAATCTCTCTCATGTTAAAGATTTAATGATTTACATGATAAAGAAGGAGAACATTAAATATGTAGTTGCTTACTCCCTAAACAAAGGTGTTTGGAATTTAGGTGGAGATCTTGAATTTTTTGTATCATGTATACGCAATCATAATAGACAAGCACTTCAAGATTATGCTTATAAATGTGTTGATCTTGTTTACAATTTCAACAGCAATTATGACCTTGATATTTTTTCAACTTGTGTAGTTCAAGGTAATGCTTTCGGTGGCGGATTTGAATCTGCACTCTCTGGAAATTATATCATTGCCGAACAATCAGCTAAATTTAGCTTCCCAGAAGTAATATTCGGAACCTTTCCTGGCATGGGAGCTTATAGCTTCTTAACTAAAAAGGTTGGATTTAATAGAGCAAGTGAAATTATCAATTCAAATAAAACCTTTACAGCTCAAGAAATTTTTGATCAAGGTATCATCAACAAAGTTTGTGACGATGGACATGGTTTAGCAACAGTATCCTCGATGATAAAAAATGGAGAAATGGACAAAATTGTTTCTAACCCATTTTCAAATATTTGCAACAAGGTATCCAAACAAGAACTGATTGATATTGTGAATGTTTGGCTTGATAGAGCTTTTGTATTAAATGAAGATAATTTAGCTCGAATGACAAAACTTGCGAATTTTCAAAAACGAAAAATTGAACAAACTAAAGAACTTGAACCTAAAATTGAGGAAGAACAAAAAATATCACAAATCAATTCTTTAATAAACAATTCGTTTCAGCCTAGTTCAAATTCGTAATTAGAATTAACAAATGTTAATGTTATAATATTATAAAAAAAATCTTTTACATTTGACTTGTTAATCCTCAAAATAAAAACAAAATGAAAAAAATTCTTTCCCTCTCTCTATTCGTTGCACTAGCAATTGGATTCGTAGGTTGCAAAAAAAACAGCCCAAATGCATCGGGTAAAAACTCTCTTGGTGCTAATACTACTACCTCAACACCCGTTGTACCAGTAGTTGTTACCTTACCTGTAGGTGATGTACCACAAACATTTACAAAGAAAACTATCCTTGAAGAATTTACTGGTGAATGGTGTGGATATTGCCCTGACGGTGCTTCAATCATGGAATCGATCGGTGTTTCTCACCCTGATAAATTTTATGGTGTCGCCGTTCATCAAGGTGACTTTATGGAGAATGCATCCTTTTTCTCATTTATGGATACCTATTATGGTGGTATTTCGTCTTTCCCTTCTGGTTCAGTAGCTCGTGGAACTGTTGAAAGTCGTGGATCATGGGCTGGATTAGTTTCTTCTGAACTTGCTAAACCAGCAGAATTGGGTCTTTCATTGGTTTGTAAAGAATCAAATGACAATTTAAATATCTCAGTTTATGTTGGTCATAACAAAGCAATTTCTGGCTCAACTAAATTAACTATTTATATTCTTGAAAATGGAATTGACCAAGTAAGTCAAAGTAATGGAGGCCCTGGTTATATCCATCAACATGTATTCAGAAAAGTTGTTACAGCTAATGTAGGTGATGATATCAATATTAATGATACAAAAAAACACTTACTAAAAGAGTATAAAAACATTGATATCGCTGGATTATACAAGAAAAAAGCAAACTTAAAAGTACTTGCATTTGTTAATGTAGAAGGCAGTGGTAAAACAGTAATGAATGCTCAAGAATCTGGTTTGAACGAAACTAAGAAGTGGGACTAACATAATATCAAAAACTAATTATAAAAGAAACGCTCCTCGTGAGCGTTTTTTTTTGCTGAAAAAATATGTGCTGAATTAGAGTTTAACCCAGATTTTGAACTTGGATTCGTTATGAAAAGTTGAAAGGCAAAAAAGATAAGAGTTTAGGACTATTTTTTGAGTGAGAGAATAGCAAGTTCTTTTAAGGTCAAAAAATGTTCTCAAAGCTGAAGCTGTAAAGCGTTTTAAGTTTGTATTAGAATTGCAAATGCAAAATCTGGATTTAATCTAATAGACTGAATTGTTTTTTCAACACCAATCATTTTAATTACTAAATTCGCCTTGTGGAATTAACTTATACTGAAGAGAACTATATCAAATCAATTTATCATCTAGGATGTGAAAGTAGTAGTCAAGAAACTTCAACAAATACAATTGCTGAATATCTATTAATCAAGCCCGCTACAGTAACTTCAATGTTGAAAAGGTTGCGTGAAAAAGAAGTCATAACTTATCAACGATATGGCAAGGTTCAACTCACAAAAGTGGGGACTGATATTGCGTTACAAATTATCAGAAAGCATCGATTATGGGAAGTATTTTTAGTTGAAAAGCTTAGTTTTAAATGGGATGAAGTTCATGAAGTAGCTGAACAACTAGAACATATTCAGTCTGAAAAATTAATTAATAAATTAGAAGCATTTTTAGAATTTCCTACCCACGACCCTCACGGCGATCCAATACCTGATATTAAAGGGAAAGTAAAGAATATTTCGAAGATTACACTATCACAAGCCAATATTGGCAAAGTTTACCAAGTGGTAGCTGTAAAAGATTCATCAAGTGAATTTCTGCATTATTTAATGCAATTGCATATCACGCTCGCAACACCAATTAAAATTATAAAAAAAATTGAATTTGACAATTCACTCAATATCCTTGTCAACAAAAAAGAAATTAATGTTTCAGAGAAGTTCGCAAACAATATTTTTATTAGCTAATTCACACCATGAAAATAAGTAAAAGAAAATATCTTGACTATTTAAATCCACTCGAACTACTCAAAACAAAAAAAGTACTTCAACATAATCCTACGATTAGTGGATTGACAAAAACATCACATTCATCTGTCCTCAGTTTATTTGAATACACTGAAGATGAGGTGATATTAAATTCAAGTGTTCAAAGCAGTGACATTGTTCCCTCCTTATTTAAATCAAACAAAAATTATTGGCTAAATCTTGATATTTTAAATGCTGAAACTATTGAAGAGATTGGAATCAGCATCGGTCTGCATCAGCTTATTATCGAAGATATTTTAAGTAAAAACCAACGTCCAAAAATTGATGAAATAGATAATCTTTTTACTTGTGTACTTCATATGCTTTATTTTAATCAAGAAACAAAAAGTGTTGAAAGTGAACAAGTGAGTTTTGTACTTGGCCCAAATTACTTAATTAGTTTTCAAGATGACTGTGTTAGAGATTTATTTAACCCGATTCGAGAAAAACTCAAAATAGCGATTACTAAAGTTCGTCAACAGGGTCCCGACTATTTATTATATGCATTATTAGATGCCATAGTAGATCATTATTTTACTGTTCTTGACAATTTAGCCGTTCAAATTGAAAAGCTAGAAGAAGAAATTACTAGGGGAAGTGCTGAAAATTATTCGATGAATCAAATCAATGATTTACGTAAAGAGATTATGTTTTTCAGAAGAAACGCCAATCCAGTACGAGAAATGATTAATGGCATTATTCGATCTGAAACGCCTTTAATTCAAGAAAGAAATACAAAGTACTTTAAAGATATTTTAGATCATATTATCCAAGCGAATGATTTATGTGATACCTATCGTGATGTAATTTCAAACATTCGTGATTTATATTTAAGTCAGATGAATCTTAAAATGAATGAGGTGATGAAATTCTTGGCAATAGTCACCACAATATTAGCACCAGCTACTGTAATTGGAGGCATATTTGGAATGAACTTCGATCGAATTCCATATCTCCATCATCAAAATGGATTTTGGATTGCTGGCGCTTTGATGATTATTATTCCAATTATTATGATCTTTTATTTTAGAAAAAAAAATTGGTTCTAAAATAATCAATATTCAATTTAAATTGATTATTCTGGTGCTGTTAAATTCATTCCTAACCATTCTTCTCTCGAAGGACCATAAACACCGGGCACTTTTAAACCTGCTTGTCGCATTAAAATGGTAAGTTGTCCCCGATGATGCGCTTGATGTCGAATAAGAATTGAAAGTACAACGCCTTTCTTCCAATTTTCGCCATACATATCAACTTCTTCGGTCAAAATTTCGTCACGCCATTTTGTAGCAACTTGCTCTGAAACAGATTTTGCTGATTCTTGATACACTCGAATTATTTCTTCAATATGATCTGGTGGTATGCTATGTTCATCAGGACCTATCACCGAAAGACCTGCGCGATTCATCATTTCAGATAATGTGATGGTGATATGCCAACATAAAATAGATATGCTGCGAATATTTTCGAAATCCTTTTTTAGCAATACTTCATCAGTGATATTTTTAAAAACTTGAATGGTGGAATTAGATTCGTATTCCCACTCTGAAAGAAAGTCATTAATCTTATGGTACATGCTATGAATTTGAAACCCGAAGATAGAAAACAATCAATGAATAGCAAATTTCAAAAAAATAAATTGATCACTAAAACTCTCCATAAACATTATCCTTGTTTATTGCTGATTTTATGCATACCAAATGTAATCATCATGGCAATGATAGCGCCTAACCAGGCAAGAGCCATATCCTTTTGTGCATCCCAAATATCACCTTGTGAACCAACATAAGTTTCTTCGCTGCCCGCCATTAAAACACCTCCAACGATCCATTCGATTAACTCGAAAACAGCACTCAATGAAAGTATAATTTCGATGGGTAATATATAAGTATATCTTGTTTTCATTTTAAAATGGCTTCTAAAATAATTTGATATTGGATACGCCATTAATAATCCAAAACAAAAATGTACAATTCGATCATATGGATTGCGTAATAAATGAAAATAAGACTGTAAGACATTTCCAATAGGCACGCTGGCATATGCATAAACTGAGCCTATAATATGCATCAAAAGAAAAAGAAAAATTAATAAATAACTTGTCTTCGAAATTTTCAAAACGTCTTTAGAGAAAAATAGTATTGGTAAAAAAATAAAGACAAGTAAATTTTCAACTATCCAATTAGTTTGATCATCTGTAACAATAAATGATATAATCCAAAAATGAAGAAATAGGATGAAAATAAAATTTGCTTTAACCGTTTTGTACAGAGCGTTCGAGTAGTTTAATAAATTTTGCATAAAGTTTAACTTTCAAACAAAACTAGCGTATGAAATATATTATTAAATTGACCAAGGTTAGCAAATAATTGCGTTCATCATTCGAATTAAAATCTAAATGAACAATTTACTTTATCTTCGAAAAAATCACATTCATTATTTATGACCTTTTCAGAATTCAATCTGCCCCATTCATTACAAAAATCTTTAGATGAAATTGGCTATTCGCAACCCACTTCTATTCAAGAAAAAGTATTTTCAATTGTTATGTCAGGAAAAGATGTTTGCGGAATTGCACAAACAGGTACTGGTAAAACTGCGGCCTATTTACTTCCAATTTTAAAACAATACAAATTTTCAAAAGAACCTCATCCTCAAGTATTAATTATAGTACCCACACGTGAATTAGTTGTACAAGTTGTGAATGATATCAATCGTTTTGCTAATTATATGAATCTAACTGCAGTAGGTGTTTATGGCGGTGTGAATTTCAGTGTTCATCGTGATATTGTAGAACAAGGTCTTGATATTTTAGTGGCAACACCAGGGCGATTACTTGATTTAATTTATAGTGGTTCATTACGCACTAAATTGATTAAAAAATTAGTCATTGATGAAGTGGATGAAATGTTGAATTTAGGTTTTAGAAGTCAACTTAAAAATGTAATGGAAGCCTTGCCACCTCGTAGACAAAATCTGCTTTTTTCGGCTACCATGACAGAAGAAGTTGAATTACTCATCGAAAATTACTTTAATCAACCTATAAGAATTGAAGCTGCGCCTGCAGGTACGCCACTTGAGAATATCACTCAAATCATTTATCATGTACCCAATTATAATACAAAGATTAATTTGCTTCAATACCTATTGAAAGAAGATCTTGAAATGATGAAGGTGCTATTATTTGTAGCTACAAAAAAAATGGCTGATGATTTGTTTATTAAACTTTCTGAAAATTTTCCAGATCAAATTGGTGTTATCCACTCAAACAAAGAACAAAACTTTAGATTTAACGCTGTGAATAAATTCAAGGCTGGCGAAACAAAAGTTTTAATAGCAACAGATATTATCGCTCGAGGACTCGATATAATTGATGTTTCGCATGTGGTATGTTTTGATACGCCAGAGGTAGCTGAAAATTATATTCACCGAATTGGAAGAACTGGCCGAGCAGATAAAAACGGTATTTCAATCACGTTTATTACTGAAGCTGAAAGAGAAAATTTCGATTTAATTGAAACCCTCATGCAGAAAAAAATTGAAATAACACCCCTCCCCGATTCAATAGAAATTTCAACCCTGCTGATTGAAGATGAGATTCCTAAAATCCGAATGAAACACATCCCCTTTAAATTACCAAAAGGAGAAGGCATTGGCGCTGCATTTCATGAAAAATCTGACTTGAATAAAAAGGTAAACAAAAAGATCAATCACAAAGATAAAATGATGGCAAAGTACGGAAAGCCAAAATCTAGAAAGCCTAAAAAATAATTTTCTAGTTCTTAGTAAATTTCAATGAACCTTCATTGACTGCATCTGTATCGCGATAGCGTAAGATATAATTACCAGTTGCAAATGACGACATATCTAATGTTATGACAGTACTTGCATGATCAATTTTTGATGATTTAGAAATAATTGTTCTTCCGACAATATCAACCACCTCAAGTTGTAATTCAATTCCTACTTGATCTGTAACAAATAAAATATTTAATTCGCTAGTAACAGGGTTGGGGAATATGTTTAAACTTGTGGTTTCATCAGAACAATTTAAGTTCAATGTTTTAATATCAGAAAGAGTAAATTGCTTATCAATATCAACAAATTTTAATTGATACTCATATCCAATATTCTCCTCTGCAGTTTTATCTAAATAGCTATACACCTTTTCGGTTTGACTTTCGCCAGCACTTAATACTGTTGCCAATTTTTTAAAATTAGATTGCGAATTATCTTTACGATAAATGTCAACATGTGATGTGTTGATCTCTTGTGATGTGGTCCATGAAAGAAGTGCGTCACAATTATATTCAGTTACAAAGAAATTCTTCAAAACAACAGGGAAGCCAGTAGGCACAGGATCTTTAATACCAAAATCAATATGGTCGATATTGGTAGTAGTTACCACAACAGTTGTTACACCATCAGGATTTCCATCATCACCACTTTGATCACAACAATCTTCTCCTGTATTCACCCAAGTTCCAGGTAATTCAATAATTGGAGGTGGCATGCCAACAACACCAGCATTTGTGCTTAAAACAACAGTATATGTTTGATTTGTAGATACATTCGTAAATTGATAATAGCCATTTGTATCAACAGGCGTTACGGCAATTACTATACCATTTGAATTTACCAAACTTACATAAAGTTGCACTGTGTCTGGATTTGAAATGGCAGGTCCGTCAACTTTAAAATTTAATAAGGCCGTTGTATCGTTAAATACATTACCAGATATACTCACTTGACAAACAACAACCGTTACCGTTACAGTTGAAGTAGAAGTGCATCCGTTTAAACTAGTAACGGTTACCGTATAAACTGTTGTTGCGGCTGGACTAGCCATTGGTTGTGCAACATTAGACGCACTTAATCCGATGGTTGGTAACCAGCTGTAAGAATTACCAATTATTTCAGGGGTTCCAATTTGAACTGAGTCTTCTACACAAATATTTTTTGCAATTCCTGCATCGGCTACTGGAAGCGTTGTATTGACAGATATAGTAACTTCATCTGAAGCAACGCATCCATTTGCGCCAGTTACTGTAAGTGTATAAGTTGATGTTGATGCAGGTGTTGCAATTGGTTGAGCAGAAGAAGCAGAACTCAATCCTAAAGCTGGAATCCAAAAATAGGTATTACCTGTTACAGCAACACTTCCAATTGTACTTGAAGTATGTAAGCAAGTTAAAGTGTCATCATTACCAGCATTAGCAGTGGGTAAAGTTGTATCAACATTTACAACGACTTCATCCACTGATGTGCAGTTATTGGCATTGGTTACAGTAACTGTATAAACAGTTGTACTAGTAGGATTTGCAGTTGGTTGAGCAATAGATGTAGAACTTAATCCACTAGCAGGTAACCATGAATAAGTATTTCCAGTAATTGATGCAGTGCCTATTGTTGCAGACAATGTTGTACAATTCAAATTTTTATCTGGTCCAGCATTTGCAGTCGGTGCATTATTAATAACAATATAAATCGAGTCGGAGCTTAACCAAGTTCCACAAAGACTTCTTTTCGCATTTCTTCTGAAAATTTGATTTACTGAAGTAGTTGATGGATCATAGGTTTCAGATGTTGCCCCAGCAATATCATCCCAATTAGGTGCGTTAAACACTTGCCATTGATATACTATTGTACTTCCACTTCCTCCAGAACCAGGCGTTACCGAGGTAAACGCAATAGGATCGCCACTTGCACAAAAACTTTGATCGCCAGCAATTGTACCCGGATCAGTCAGAGCATAACATCCACAAAATGTTTGTGTTTGTGTGCTTTCATTATCATCAGGTAATGAGTTAAAAGTTGACATATAACTAGGTACTTGCAAGGTTACGTTCACAGCTAAAATAGTCCCAACTGGAGAACTATCGGGTACCTTCAGTGCTAAGATAACATCACCAGAGGATAGAGGATTAGGAAAAATAGGATTACTTCCAGTTCCTTGTAAAATTTGATTTTGTGTACCTATTATACAATTCGGATTAAAAGGATCAAAAGCCCATGTAAAATTTGTGGCATATGGCCCCGAAACAATAGAACTTGCGGGTCCATTGAAAGTAAATCCACTTAGACAAACCGTAACAGATAAAGGTTCTGTTTGCCAAAGTGTTGCATCTGCTGAGGTTGTTAAACCTTGAGTAAACACAACAGAAGGTGTGCTTCCACATTCAAATCCACTGACTGTAGGTTCAGGAGCAAAATGAATATTTTGTGTAAAGGGATTAAAAGCAGTTTGCGCTTTCAACGAAAAAACAGCGAGAACAAGCAAGGCAAAAAGAAAATTTATTTTTTTCATTTTTTTAAATTTTTAAAAACTGGCACGATTATTGAATGTATATCTGGTTAGGGATTAGGAATGCAAAACTACAAACTTATTTGTAAAATCAAAGAGATTTTGCAAATACTTCTGTATTGCACCTGATTATCAATGCATTTCATATCAGTTTTAATGCAATAAACCCAAATTAGGCATTAGGTATGCAAATGATGATGGTAAGTGAATTTTTTAAATAACAATATGCTGAAAGACTTACTAGGTGAGGGTTTGCTGACCAAAAAATATGTTTGCTAGCCCTCAGAGCATAGACAAATACACATCCCATAGCGCTTTGTATTAACCTTTTATGACTATTGCATAATTTGGGATAAAGTTGATTCAATAGTTGGAGTATAATAGAAGATAGTTGTCATACAATATCAGAATAAATAGGCCTGCTCACTGGTTTGGAATGATGGATAACAAGCCATCGAAACGAAGCTCTATAAAAATACTGCGAGTTGATCATATTGAAGTAAAACGAATGCTATTCGCTAGCGAACGTTCATCTGATTTCTTGAGCAAACTAATTCAGTCTATTTCTTTAAATGCCTTGCTTTTAGAAGAAGTAAATACTCTGCATGGGCATATAAGTATTGAATCGAAGCGATAATCAACAGGACCTCTATAAATTAAAATGAATTCATAAAAACGGATAATATTTAGTATCATTTAGATTCAACTACAATTTCCCATTTTTAATTTCTTCAACAATTCCGGGATCGAGTAAGGTTGAAATATCACCAAGATTTTCTGTCTCGCCTTCTGCTATTTTTCTAAGAATACGGCGCATAATTTTACCACTTCTTGTTTTTGGAAGTCCAGAAACAAATTGAATTTTATCAGGTTTTGCAATAGCACCGATAAGACGCGTAACCGTTTGATTAATATCTTGAGAAATCAAATTTTTATCATCCATCACACCACTGAAAATAATATAAGCATATATGCCTTGTCCTTTTATATCATGTGGGTAACCTACAATGGCACTTTCAATAACACCTGTATGCATATTAATTGCATTTTCAACTTCCGCTGTTCCTATGCGATGGCCACTTACATTTAATACATCATCTACCCTACCTGTGATTCTATAATTGCCTTCTGTATCACGCAAACAGCCATCTCCAGTAAAATACAAATTTTCATAGGCCGAAAAATAAGTCGTCCTGCAACGTTCATGATCTCCATAGGTTGTTCGTATTATGCCAGGCCAAGGATGCTTAATACATAAATTACCACTTACTGTTTCATGAGGCATTTCTCCCAATGA
>DAOOQH010000033.1:0-20176 GCA_035388625.1 Chitinophagaceae bacterium
CTATCATTCCAAGCCTTCATTTCGCTACGTTTCACTGCACTCCATTCAGGGCTTTACATTCTATCCGGCAGCCTTTCAGCACTTTATTCTTTATTGATCTTTCCCAACAAAAGATCAGTACTCATTCCAACTAAAAATCTACCAACAAAGCAAGCCCAAAATAAACTTAAGAGCAGAATTAAAATTGATCAAAAAATATACATACATTTAAACCCATAAAAACAAAACAATGAAATTCCATGTATTTGCTTTAGCCATATTGATTTCTAGTCTCATGAAAGGCAGTGAGATCATAGCACAAGAAAAACTTCCTTCAAATTTCTTTTTGACAAAGCTCGATAACGGACTAGAAGTTCTAGTGATTGAAGACAAATCGGTGCCACTAGTAACTGTTGAAATTGTTGTGCGTAACGGCGCCTATTGCGAAGATTCAAATTATAATGGGCTATCGCATTTATATGAGCACATGTTTTTTAAAGCCAATAAAGTGTTGCCATCTCAAGAGAAATTTTTAGATCGAGTGAATGAACTTGGCGTAGTTTTTAACGGCACCACATCTGATGAACGAGTAAATTATTTTATCACATTAAATAATTCAAAAGTAGTTGAAGGACTTCAATTTGTGAATGATGCAATTCGATATCCCCTATTTGATAAAGATGAAATGAAACGTGAAAACCCTGTTGTTGATGGCGAGTTTCAACGTGCAGAATCAAGTCCCGTATTTTTCTTGTTCGATGATTTCAACAAGGCGATGTGGCGAAAAAATTATAGTCGAAAAAATGCAATTGGCAACCATGATATCATTTTAACTGCAACACCTGAAAAGATGAATATTATCAAGGATAAATATTATTATCCAAATAATAGTATGTTGGTTTTAGCCGGCGATGTTAAACATGAAGAAATGTTTGAAGAAGCGAAAAAAATTTATGGGTCATGGGAACCATCTAGCTTCGACCCGTTTGAAAAATACCCGATTCCAGAATTCGAAAAAATTACGAAAGACACTAATTTCATCACTATCAATGGGAATGCACAAGTTCCAATGATTATTAAAGGATGGCATGGACCTGATACACGCAACGACTTAAAATCAACCTATGCAGCCGATGTATTTTCTACCATATTAGGATTACAATCTTCAAAATTCCAGCAACGATTAGTTGAATCTGGACTTTGTTATCAAGTAAGTATGGGTTACCAAACTTGTAAATATGTTGGTCCTATCCAAATGTTTGTAGTTCCTAATCCAGCGAAGCTAAAAGAAGCTTATCAAGCTGTTTTAAACGAAATGAATGATTTTGATTCGCCTGATTATTTTACAGAAGAACAATTAAACTCAGCTAAAAATCAATTAGCCATTTCAGATGCCTATGATAAAGAAAGGACATCAAGTTTTGTTCATACAGTGACTTACTGGTGGGCGTCCGCATCCATTAATTATTATACCGACTATATCGACAATATTAATCAAGTAAGTAGACAGGATATAATTGATTATATTCAAAAATATATCAAGGGTAAACCAACAGTTTCTGGCTTATTATTAAATAAAGATATGCAATTGAGTATGAAACTAGATTCATTTGATTCACTGAATAAATAATAATTTAAACCGACATGAAAATACATTTTATGAAAACACAATTCATCCTTGCACTATTAATACTGTCATTTGCACAGGTAACCAATGCCCAAGAAACCAAAGAATTTATTGCTGATGGAATTAAAGTTCTTCTTAAACCATCGAATAAATCCATTGTGAGTGCAAGATTATTTGTAAAAGGAGGTACTGCAAATTACACCAAAGAAAAAGAAGGAATTGAAAGCTTGGCATTTTCGATGGCGATTGAAGGCGGCACCAAAACAAAAAACAAAAATGAATTTAATAATGAGGCTGAAAAGCTTGGCACACGATTTCAAAGTTCAACTAGTTTAGATCACGGAAATTTAAGTGTAACCTGTATTAAAAATTCATGGGATGCATCATGGAATTTATTTAGCGATGCCATACTAAATCCATTATTCGACTCACTTGAATTTAATAAGCAAAAAGAAAAAATGATTGCAGGCATTAAAGAACGTCAATCGAATCCAGATGAAACACTGAATGAATTGGCAATGGACCATGCTTTTGCTGGCAAAAATTATGCAAAAAAAACAGATGGGTCAGAATTGAGTATTAGCAAAATCAAATTAAACGAATTACGAAATTATTTTAAAAATACGGTATGTAAATCAAGATGCTTTTTAGTGATAGTAGGCAATATAACTGAAGAAGATATTAGAGCCAAAATAAAAACTTCATTGGCTAAATTAAATCAAGGCAAACCTGCCATTCCAGAAGCAAGATTTCTCATAACAAAATCATCTGAAAGAATTGTTGATCGAAAAATTGCTACGAATTATTTAATTGGTATCATGTCGGCACCGCAATTCAATACTGAAGATGGTTTTCCAATGATGATGGCATATAATATTTTATATGACAGACTATTTGTTGAATTACGCACAAAACGGAGTTTATCTTATGCGCCTGCAGCTTATTATAATCGTGATGCTGTTGCCAATCCATATAGTGCTTTGTATATTTCAACAACAAAACCTAAAGAGGCAATCAAAGCAATTGTTGATGTGTTAGATTCAGCAAAAACTCAAGGCATTACCGAGAAAGAATTAAATGATCAAAAGCAAACATTTCTGACAACCTATTATATGAAACTCGAAACAGCAGAAGCACAATCTGCTGCTTTAGGACGAGCAGAAATTTTAGGCAATTGGAAGCTTGATGAATTGTTTAATGAAAAAGTAAAAGCTACCACATTGAAACAAGTGAATGCTGCAATTAAACAATATTCTAATGCAATTATCTGGACCTATTTAGGCAAGAAAGAAATGGTATCAAAAACAGATTTTATTCAACCTAAAAAATCATCGTCAAATTCTGTTCCTTACTAAATCCTAATTCTCTTTTCGAACCTTAATTATTTGTTGCGTTTGCTTATCTTTTAAAAAATAAATACCATTTGAAAGATTAGAAAAATTTTGATTCTCAATACGAGAACCTGAGTAAATAATCTGTCCATAAAGATTGATTAATTCAAACTCATGATTTCGATATCTTTCACTTATATGAATTTGAGTTTGAAATGGATTAGGATAAGTGATTAGGTTAAGATTAGCTATTTCATTGTCTTGTAGTCCAACTCCAATCTGACAAAAATTACCAACACCTACTAGTTGAGTCATCTCATTACATAAATAATAATAATTCGAAATATCATTTGAAGTCAAAGTTGTTAAAAGCAAATCATTCGATTCTTGTGGATCAAGCGAAAGATTGTAAAATTCTTCTTTACCATAATCATACTTTATCAATTTATAATCTGCATTACGCATTGCTTTAGCTTCAGTAGAATCATGCATCACTTTAAAAAATTCGCAAAACGACCAAGGCCGAATCACAGTATTTGTATTATTTAAAACGGGCATTATACTTTTAGAATCAACTGGTTTTGAAATCGGAATTTGTGATATCCAATTCGAATGCCCCATCATTTCTAAAACGGTTGAAAAAATATCGGACGTGTTCACTAAGGCATCACTCGATCTATTTGGATTCACCACCGAAGGTCCAGCAATGATCATAGGAACATGCACGCCATACTCGTACACGGTTCCTTTTGATTTTGCAGGATTCGCATTTTGAGCTGTTTTAGTTGTATTGCCATTATCTCCGATAAAAATAATATCTGTGCTATCCAATTTATTTAAAACTTGCAAACTATCAAACAACCTACCAATTTCAGTATCCAACGCTTGTGTCATTGCCTTGAAATAAGATTTAGGATTCGAATTGATATCGGCAGTAGTACCTGTAAGCGTTGTATATGAATGCAATCCAGCAGGTGGTAAATGTATTGGTTCATGTGGTGCATTGAAGGCCATCCACAAAAAAAATGGATGAGAAGAATTTAAGGATTTTAACCATGCAACGGCATTATTGACATTTTCACTTGTTGCGTAATTTGTACAATTCGAGCTAACCCCATTTGTGTATTTCGTCCAATTTGTAAAGCTCGGAATGGCACCAATAAACGGGCCTTCAAAATGATCATATCCTAAAACATTTGGATTCAATAAATTTGAAGCAGGTGTTGCCTGACTCAAATGCCATTTACCAATATTCGCTGTTGCAATTTGTGAATTATAATTTTTTAATAGTTTGGGAATCGTCTTTTCTGATGTATCAATTTGCCCTGAACCACCTGGTCCACCAACAATAGCACCTACGCCCGTTCTAAAACCATATCTTCCGGTTAAAGCAGTTGAGCGTGTGGCAGAACAGACAGGATTAGACATAGCGTTTTTAAACCGCACACCCTTATGCATCAAAGCTCTGATATTTGGCACATCCACTGTATCAACATGATTTTCGTAAAAACCAAAATAGTCGGTTCCCAAATCGTCAGCAATAATTAATATCACATTTCGTTGAGCTTGAAGGTTAAGGGCAAAACCTATAATAAATGAAGTGAGAAAAAATTTATTCATAAATGATATATTAAAAAAAAATACAAATTAGGAAACTCTTGACTTTATTTCATACTTTAAGTTAAATGAATGTCCATGAATATTTTCTAGGTGAATTTGTAATCAAAGATTTGAATAAACTCAAAGGGTCTACAACTCTGAAGATATTTAATAATTAAATTGATAAAAGTATCAACTTAATCAGCGTTCGTTTAAAACGGATTTACTACTTTTACACAATGAAAAAGTCATTCATTCTCTTCTTATTTTGTAATATTTCTATTCTTTCTTTTGCTCAAATAAATGCTATAACCGATTCAGGAGAACCAGTTACACTGCGATTAGATGGCACATGGAGTTATGCCAGTAAAGACACAACACCGGCAAAAGAAATTGCAACCAATCCTACCCCATTTACAAAATCAAATTCGAATTCATTCTTACTTAAAAGTACAAAAGCCAAAATTGGTGTCTGGCTTGATCCTAAAAAATGGTCATTTAAAAAGGCAATGAATAATGAAGCTGCTGAGTATGAACTCCAACTTAAAGATGGTGATTTATACGGGATGCTTATCACCGAACAAATTGAAATACCTCTTGAATTTTTGAGAAAGCAAGCACTTGAAAATGCGAAGAGCGTTGCCCCAGATGCCATGATAATTAAAGAAGAATATAGAACAGTAAACGGGCTCAAAGTCCTACTACTTCAATTAAATGGAACAACTGAAGGGATAAAATTTTCGTATTATGGATATTATTATTCAAACGAAAATGGCACTGTACAATTTGTGACATATACTGCATCTAAATTATTAAGCAAATATCAAAAAACATCTGAGGACATTTTAAATGGACTTGTATTGCTCGATTAATATGTATACACATTCTTAATAAGTAGAGTTTAAATATTTTTTTTATCACCTTATTTGAAGTTAAAGCTCGCCATACTTGTTTTAGAGCACTTTTGTTGAATTGCCAATGCTATATTTGTATTAATCTAAAGTTACATTCAAACCCTATCTAAAAATTCTATATCATAAGTAATTTGCTTAACCTACTTTTGCACATCAAATTACAAGATCATGAATATAGGTATAGTCTGTTACCCAACTTTTGGAGGAAGCGGCGTTTTGGCAACTGAATTAGGAAAAGCGCTTGCAGATAAAGGCCATATCATACATTTTATCACTTACCAACAACCAGTTCGATTAGATGCTTTTCATCCTAATATATTTTACCACGAAGTAAGTGTACCAACCTATCCGCTATTCGATTTTCCGCCATACGAATCTGCCTTATCCTCAACCTTAGTTGATGTTATTACCAACCAAAATCTTGAACTTTTGCATGTGCATTATGCTATCCCACACGCATCTTCCGCTTATCTTGCGAATCAAATACTCAAGAAAAAAGGTAGAAACATTCCTTATATCACTACACTACATGGCACTGATATTACCTTAGTAGGGAAAGATAAAATGTACGAATCGGTGGTTACTTTTTCAATCAACGAATCGGATGCGATTACAGCCGTTTCTGAAAATTTAAAAGCTGAAACGCTTGCTTCATTTGAAATAGAAAAAGAAATTCATGTGATTACTAATTTTGTTGATATCAAACGTTTCTCGCAAAGTAATAAAGATCATTTTAGAAAGATGTTGGCTCCTAATGGCGAAAAAATTCTCGCACATGTTTCCAATTTCAGAAAAGTAAAACGTGTTGAAGATGTAATTTATACGTTCGACAAAATCAGAAAAGAAATACCGTGTAAATTACTTATGATTGGCGATGGTCCTGAACGTCAAACCATGGAACAATTGTGCAGAGAACTAGGCACTTGTGAGGATATTCGCTTTTTAGGGAAGCAAGAAAAACTCGAAGAAATATTATCGATCACCGATTTATTTATGTTACCAAGTGCCTATGAAAGTTTTGGACTAGCCGCACTTGAAGCAATGGCATGCCGAGTGCCTGTTATTTCGAGTAATGCAGGTGGAATTCCTGAAATCAATATTCATGGCGTGACAGGCTATTTAACCGATGTAGGAGATATCGAATCGATGGCAAAATTCAGTTTAGAACTCTTAAATGATGATGCCAAACTCGAAGAATTTAAAGAAAACGCACTCAAGCAAGCCGAAAAATTCCATATTAATCAAATTATTCCGATGTATGAATCGCTCTATGAAAGCGTTTTGAAGAATTTTAAATAAGTTTCAACAGGTTATAAACTATTTTGGCAATGTTAAGGAATTAGTTACAAAACGCATACTCTTTTCGCTTGAAGCCTCTATATTTGCGCTTTCTTTTTACAATGAATATACCCAAAGGAAAGCTCATACCAGTTGGAGGAGCTGAAGACAAAGGAACAGACCTTGAACAAGGCTTTATACAACGTAATAACCTTAATTTTTTTGAAGCTGGCATATTGTGCAGAATTGTTGACGAAACAAAATTTGAACAAAATAGTAAAATCGAGGTCATCACAACCGCCTCCATGATTCCTGTTGAAGTTGGAGAAAATTATATCGAAGCCTTTTCAAAATTAGCTTGCACCAATGTAAATGTAATGCATATCCGAAATCGCGAAGATGCGCAAAAGCCTGAATTTTTACAACGTATTAAAGAAGCTGATGCCGTGATGTTTAGCGGTGGAAATCAAATGAGATTAACCGCAACATTTGGTGGAACTGAAATTTATCGAACGCTTCAAGATCGATATAGACATGAAGAAGGGTTTTTAATTGCTGGTACCAGCGCAGGTGCCATGGCAATGAGTAATACCATGATTTATGAAGGCAATGCAGCCAATGCGCATTTGAAAGGTGCTGTTAAAGTAACCACCGGTTTAGCCTTTATGGGTGATGTTATTTTTGATTCGCATTTTGATAAACGTGGACGTTTTGGTCGATTAGCACAAGCAGTCGCTTCAAACCCTGCATGTATTGGTATTGGCTTGGGCGAAGACACCGGATTACTGATTACAGAAGGAAATAATATGGAAGCCATTGGATCAGGTATGATTATCATTATTGATGGTCATAATATTGGCTATACAAATATTGCAGATATCGCAGATAATAACCCTATCTCAATCGAAAATCTCAAGGTTCATTTCTTGGCAAAAGGTAATAAGTATTTACTGAATGAAAGAAAATATATCGGAATCGAAAATGAAGAATATGCTAAAACGGAAGTAGAATAATGCTCATCTATCTCATCCCTTTTATTTCAGCATTCATTGGTTGGTTCACAAATTGGATCGCTATCAAAATGCTTTTTCATCCAAAGGTTGAAAAAAATATTCTTGGTTTTAAAATTCAAGGCATCTTTCCCAAACGACAACAACAGTTTGCCGAAAAATTAGGTCAACTCGTTTCAAAAGAATTAATTTCTTTTAGTGATATTGCCAACAAAATAAACAACCCCGCAACCATTGCTAAAGCCATGCCTTTTATTGAAGAGCATATCGACAGCTTTATTAAAGTAAAATTGAAAGAAGAGATTCCCCTGCTATCGATGTTTATTACCGATAGCACAATGGGAAGTATTAAACGAGGTATGGTGAACGAAATTGAATCGTTGTTTCCTGCCTTAATAACAAAAATGACTTCTGGACTTCAAGAAGATTTAGATATTGAAAAAATTGTGGTTGATAAAGTAAAGGGATTTGGAAGCGATAAACTTGAAGAAATACTAAATGCGATCATGTCTAAAGAATTTAAATTCGTAGAAATAATAGGTGCCGTTCTTGGTTTCATTATTGGATTTATTCAAGTACTTTTAACCTTAATTCAGCAATAGCAATTTGAAAAAATACGCTCATCTGTATTTCTTCCAATCTAAAAATAATTGAAGTTGCATGGATCTAATGCACAGAAAAACTGAGAACTAAACTATAATAATTTATCCTATGTTGGCAGAAAGACTTTCAAAAATTGATGAACCACAAACAATTCGAATGGCTAAATTAAGTCGCGAATTGAGATCTCAAGGACACGACATTATTGATTTAAGTTTAGGTGAACCCGATTTCAAAACACCGCAACATATTTTAGATGCCGCCAAACAAGCGATGGATGATGGTTTTACAAAATACCCACCCGTTGCTGGTTTCCCCGATGTGAGACAAGCTATTGTTGACAAGTTTAAACGTGATAATCAACTTTCATACGAGCTTGATCAAGTAATGGTTTCAACAGGTGCGAAACAATGTATTGCCAATGCAGTTTTAAGTATTGTGAATAATGATGATGAGGTAATAGTGCCCTCCCCTTTTTGGGTAACGTATGCAGATATTGTGAAGTTGGCCGATGGAATTGTGATTCAAGTTCATGGCAATTTTGAAAACGATTTTAAAATTAATGCGGCACAACTTGAAGCGGCTATTACACCCAAAACGAAATGTTTTATTTTTTCTTCTCCTTGCAATCCAACAGGATCTATTTATTCGAAAGATGAACTCAAAGCATTAGTTGATGTGTTTGTAAAATATCCTGAGATTTATATCATCTCTGATGAAATTTATGAGCATATTAATTTTGAAGGTCAACATGAAAGTATTGCGCAATTTCCAGAAATTAAAGAGAGAGTTGTTGTAGTGAATGGACTTTCAAAAGGATGGGCCATGACAGGTTGGCGATTGGGTTTTATGGCAGGTCCAAAAGATGTGATTCAAGCTTGCGAAAAAATACAAAGTCAATTTACATCAGGTCCAAATTCAATTACGCAAAAGGCCACCATTGCTGCATTAAATGGCACCATGCAACCAACCAAGGATATGCAAATTGCGTTTAAAGAACGTAGAGATTATTTGGTGAATGCCTTACGCGAAATTAAAGGGCTCAAGGTCAATAACCCACCAGGTGCATTTTATGTTTTTCCTGATATTACTTATTTTTTAGGTAAAGGCGATATTAAAACTGCAGAAGATGTATGTATGTTTTTATTAAATACAGCACAAGTGAGTTGTGTAACTGGTGAAGCTTTTGGTGATCCACATTGTATTCGAATTTCCTATTCAACTTCTATGGATAAATTGAAAGAAGCCGTCGGTCGAATTAAAACCGCGTTAGAAACACTGCATTAGTTATCACATTTAAAATGAAAGTAAAATGGCAAAGAAAATAATAAACGCTGAATCACTTTTAACTTCTGATCAATTGATAAAGCTGGCCGCACTTGTAGATGAAAGAATACGCACCATCAAACAAGCATCAAAAAAAGGATCTATTTTAGTGCCAGACCTTATTTTACTCAATGGCATTCCACAAGATCAGGTACAAGCCTCTGTTCAATTTATATGTAAACTACTCGATCAAAAAGTGATGAAGGTTGATCTCGAAAAATTAATTTCAAATTATATTGGCGAGACCGAAAAAAACCTAAGCCTCTTATTAAAGAAGGCAAATAAAAATAATGCCATCTTATTTTTTGATGAAGCTGATGCACTTTTTGGCAAACGAACTGATGTAAAAGACGCTCATGATAAGTACGCCAATCAAGAAGTTTCATATTTACTTCAAAGGTTAGAAGCCTTTACAGGAATTATTATTATGGCAACTGTAAAAAAAGTAAAACCGCTTTCTAAAATTAAAAAGCGGTTTCAAACTATTCTATAAAATCAATTTACCTTAAATCAATTACAAACTTAAAGTACTTAATACCTCATTCATATTTCGAACTGCGTCTGCCGATTTTGCAAAGGCTGCTTGCTCTTCTTCATTTAATTTGTAATCAACAATTCGCTCCCATCCATTTCTACCAATTACAACGGGTACGCCTAAACAAATATCTTTTTGTCCATACTCGCCATCTAATGCAACACAACAAGGAATAATTCGTTTTTCGTCACGCACAATGGCTTCAACCAACATAGCGCCTGCTGCACCTGGCGCATACCACGCACTTGTTCCTAATAAATTAGTAAGTGTTGCACCGCCGACCATAGTATCAGCTGCAACTTTCTTTGCTGTTTCATCATCCATAAAATTCGATACTGGCATACCCATATAAGTAGCTAAACGTGTTAAAGGAATCATGGTAGTATCTCCATGTCCACCCACTACAGTAGCTTGCAAATCGTTAGGAGAACATTGCATTGCTTTGCTTAAATTATATCTAAATCGAGCACTGTCTAAAGCACCACCCATACCAATAATTCTGTTCTTTGGCAAACCAGTACTTTTCAATGCGAGATAAGTCATGGTATCCATAGGATTTGAGATCACGATGATAATTGCATTCGGTGAATGTTGCAAAATATTTTGCGAAACTGTTTTAACAATACCAGCATTGATACCAATCAATTCTTCACGCGTCATACCCGGCTTACGTGGAATACCAGAAGTAATTACAGCCACATCTGTATTGGCAGTTTTTGAATAATCATTGGTGCTTCCAATAATTTTTGTATCAAAACCTTCAATTTGTGCGGTTTGCATCAAATCCATGGCTTTCCCTTCGGCAACTCCTTCTTTAATGTCAACAATAACTAATTCATCACATAGTTGTTTACGGGCAATATTATCTGCACAAGTTGCACCTACTGCACCTGCGCCTACGACTGTTACTTTCATAATTTTGTATTTTTTAGAGTTTTTAAAAAGTGGCGCAAAGGTAAAACAGTGAAACTAAATATTTGAATAAATTTAGTTTCATCTTATCACCATTTTACTCATTTAATTCTATCTTTTATTTGGGCGGCACACACACTTTTGCTACAAGTCCTCCCCAGAAAGTGAAAATTTCATTCGTTCCTCATTTCATTCTTCTACTTAGGGGGGCGGGCTTCTTGTCTGCGACCAAGCAGATTCGCGTCAATTCCTAACCGAAGCGTTAGGACCTCAATGCAGTGATTAGAAATAATTATTGTTTTAAAAACAATCCACTAAACTAAACCAATTGATAAATAAGATATACCTATAGATCAAAAGTGGTCCAAAATTTAACCTTAAAAAATAAACTTTGTCGGCTAATCTAAAAAAAGGCTTGCAATTATTTTACCTATTTGAAAAACTATAAAAGAATTGAATTATTTTTTACTATAAACATTTCGGTGATATGGTATCCAATTATCGTCGGATAATTTCTGTCAGGAAACGCCGCCCTTTTTGATGTGCGTTAAGAAAATTGATGAAGGAATGCGCGAAAAGAAATTCCTTGCAGACCGTTTCATAAAGAACTGATGGTCAAAAGTCGTTTATAGCTGGGTCTTGTAGACCGATCGGACTCATTTCTTTTAGCTTGACGAATCAATTTTTAGCTTCATCAAAAACAGGCTTGATTTTTTGCTCAACTTTTGCATCAAGGCAAAAGTGGACACAAAGCTAAATGTACTTTATAGAGTCAACAATACCCCAAACTTCTTTAGCAAATTTTTCTAAGCCGGGATCGCGAGCGCCCATCAAAAGTAAAACCGTATTATCTTTTAAGGTTGGTACTAAATCTTCAAACAATTGAATTCTATCTTCAACAAAATAAGCATTCACACCTTTTGCTTTTAAATCTTGAACAATATCATTGGCAGATATATCTTTTACTGCGGTGCCTCCAGCATAATATATTTCACTCATCCAAATTTCATCCTGGGGTCTAAGTGATGACACTATTTCTTCAACCAATTCTTTTCGAATAAATCGCGTTGGACCATAACCATGAGGTTGAAACCAAGCCACTAATTTTTCAGCTACGGGTTGACATGCCTTAATAGATGCTGCAATTTTTGCTGGATTATGGGCATAATCATCAATCACTGTTATCCCATTTTTCGAACCCAATAATTGATGACGTCTATAAATTCCCTCATACGATTGAAGTGCATTGGCACATTGTTTTACGCTAACTCCGAGTAGATTGGCAACGGCCATACATGCTAACGCATTTTCCATATTATGTTTTCCAATGGTTGGAATTGTGCAATGAACACCTTGTACATCAAATTGAATTTCAAATCCGTCTTGCTTAAAATTTACACCTTCGAACAGCGTGCCTTCGCCAAAATCAATTGATTGGTTAGTTGAGTATTTTTTAGCTAAGACATGCGCATAATTTACTATAAAATGAGTTTGTGTATTGTTCTGGAAAGTTTGAAAAATTTCATACAACTCATCTAACTCCTTATGGTCTTTATCAATACTGAGTAAAAGTCCGATTTCGGGTTTATACTTTACCAAAGTCCCATCACTTTCGTCTGCCTCTATCAGCAACCAATCGCTTTCACCACAATAAGCATTCCCAATTTTACCTTCACGTTGCAAACTCACCATACCAGCACCAGTAATTAAAGACGGACTGATTTTATTTTCATGTAAAATATGAAATAACATGGCGGTAGTTGTTGACTTACCTGATGTACCTGCAATGGCAATGGTTCGTTTACTTTCACAAATATCAGCGAGCAATTGTGCACGAATAATAATTGGAATATTCATCGACTTGGCCTTTATAATTTCAATATTTGTATCTTCTATGGCTGTTGAAATAATGATCGCCTCTGTGGCTTCATCAATACCACTTCCATCTTGTAGAAAGCATTGTATATTTTCTTTTTCTAATTGGGCTTTTATATAATCGTTTTCTTTATTTGCAAATAAACGATCGCTACCTTTAACTATTTTACCATTGCCTGATAAATATTGAGCAATTGCACTCATGCCTGCACCACCTGCACCAATAAAAAAGAAATTCGTTTTTTGTAACGTTGTTGTCATCATAAAATTATCAATGAATATGAAATAATGGTTGCTAAAAAAAAGTGTATTAAGCAGGAATAACCATCAAACTCTTTGCTTCATCATTCATCATTTTCAAAGCCTCAGTTGTTGGTAATTCACTTTCACTCATCAAGACATATTCCGTCAAGTTTTTAATAAACTCCTTCGATGTTGCACCCGCTTCTAATCCTGAACCAACATGATTCAATAATGATATCATCTGCTCCTTAACCGCCATTGTTTTTTGCCAAAGTGTATTACTCACATAAACTTGCTGTGACAAATTATGTTCATATTCAGCACGAATTCCTTGCACCATTGCTAAATGCAAGTCTTGCGCACTTATACCACTCGTATAATACCGATTAATCATACTTGAAGGATGCATACGCTCTAAAAAAATCACGAGTCGCTCATAAGCTTGCAATCTCATTTGTAATGAAGCTTTTGAATTTTGTTCAAATATGGCAATGCGCTTACGTTCAGTCTCCTTTTTTAAAAATTTATTGACAATCATTGTGGTTGAAATCAACACAACGATTGCGGGTAATATATATTTGAGAATTTCTAAAAATTGTTGAAGCATAATTATAATTTACTTAAAAGTTGGCGACAAATATACATAGAATAAAATGTTTTGATATATTTACTTGATTCAGTTTGGAACCGCCCACAAATAACTGTTTGCTCGATATAGATATGAATGTAATAAATATTATTTGCCTTAAGATGCAGTCAAATCAACATCAAAATTTTACTATAAAATACTTCTTAACTATCATTTTAGTGCTATTATGTTTTGAACTATTTTCCAATAATTTCTCTGGGAACTACGCTTACAATAAAGGTATGAATAAGGCGAGTGGCAGTTTTTATCTAAATCATTTTAAGGAGGATAGTGCCTTCTTCATGCTTCAAACCGTTTCTGGCATGCCCGATTTTTTCACTACCGAACTAAAGGGTTTTATAAAAATTGAAAATATGATTGGCACTTTTGTAACTAAAGACTCATGTATGTTACATTTTAATTTCACCAATAGTTCTGCCACCTTAACTGACAATGTAAACTGCAAATTTGACTTTTCACCTGCTGGTAAATACAAAAAAACAACACCTATACTAAAAAAAGGAAGTGGCTTTTTACCAGCCTTTGCAGATAAAAACGGACTCGTTGTAAGTGATAGTATAAAATGCTATTCAATTCCATCAAGTTCAGGTAAAGTCGAATATGTTTTATACAAAAATGAAAAAGTTCAGATCAGTGACGATTTTAGTGGCTTTTACATGATTGAAATTAAAAGCAAAAAAAATCTTTTCCTTTGGGTCTCTAAAAAAAGCATTCAACTTTTAAAAAAATAAATGAAGTCACTTATACTTTCTGTTCTCCGATATATTTCTCTACCATTTGCATTGCTTTATGGCGTAGTGGTTGCTATTAGAAACAAATTTTACGACAATGGCATATTCACCTCGATTGAATTTTCACTCCCCGTTATTTGTGTAGGTAATATAACTGTTGGAGGGACTGGAAAAAGTCCACATATTGAATATTTAATAGAGTACTTAAAATCAACTTATAAAATAGCAACACTGAGCAGAGGTTATAAAAGATATACAAGAGGATTTCGAATTGCAGATGAAAAAAGCAATGCGCGTGATATTGGAGATGAGCCATTTCAATTTAAAGCCAAATACCCATCTATTGAAGTATGTGTGGCTGAAGAGCGGATGACAGCGATTCCTCAACTACTTCAAAAAAGGCCCCAATTGGAAGTCATTTTATTAGATGATGCATTTCAACATCGAACAGTAAATGCAGGATTAAATATTTTATTAACTGATTATCATCGTCTTTACACCCGCGATTATATTATGCCATTTGGATTGCTCCGCGAGAGTAAAACTGCGGCTAAAAGGGCACAAATTATTATCGTATCTAAATGCCCAACTCATTTAACCATTGATGAAAAACAAAAACTAATTGAAGAAATTAAACCAGAAAATAATCAAACTATTTACTTTTCAGCAATCGAATACAAAAATATATATCCGCTATCAGAAACACATCATAGTTATAATTCAGAAACCGAAATTTTGTTAGTGTGTGGCATTGCAAATCCAGATCCATTAATTGAAAAACTTTCATCTGAGTTTAAAAAAGTATATCCATTAACTTTTAAAGATCATCACTATTTTACTTATGATGACATTGAGGAGGTAAAAGAAGCATTTGATCATATCACTTCAACAAACAAAATGATCATTACTACCGAAAAAGATGCATCAAGACTGATGTTATTACAAGACAAAATCACAGCTTATCAATTACCAATTTATATTCAGTCGATTGGCATTCAGTTTTTATATAATGAGGCTGAATCATTTAATGAAGAAGTCATATCTTTTATTCAAAGTATAATTCCACCGCATTCAACAGATCTAGATATCGAAGATGATCCTGATATTATTTTTGAAGAAGTGGTAACCTTACCTTTATAAAAATCAATTCTTCTTCTTAAATTAATTTATTGCTTTATATTTTACAAGTATCCAGCAAAATGATCAGGATAATTATTTTTTCGATACGCGAATGAATCATTATCTTCGTCTATCTCATCCTACTCAGGACGAATGAAATTCAAGAATAAATTATGGGAAAAAGTAAAATAAGAAAAACTGGTAAACCCAATTCCAGTTCTTTGGCTACAGGCAAATTAGATATTGCTAAAAATGGTATGGGTTATGTAACTGTAAGTGGTCAACCTACCGATATTATCATAAAAAGAGAACATCAAAAAAGCGCCATGCATGGTGATACGGTAGAAGTTAATATATTACCATCGAGCAAACCAGGCAAACGGCTTGAAGGTTTGATAACGCAGATTATAAAAAGAGGGCAAACAGAATTAATAGGCACCATTCAAATGAATGCCACCTTTGCATTTGTAATACCCGACAATGAAAGCTTTACAAAGGATGTCTTTATCAGCGAAAAAAATAGCAAAGGTTTAAAAGAAGGAGATCGAGTTATTGTACGAATTACTGATTGGAGTGAAAAATTAAAAAACCCTCAAGGTGAAATTATTGAAATTATCACTGAAGAAAAGATGGGTGATATTGCGATGAAACAAATTTTATTGCAATCTGGATTCTCGCTTGAATTTTCTCAAGAGGTTATGAAAGAATCTGATCAAATTTCATCAGAAATTGAACCTCAAGAAATTGCCAATAGAAAAGACATTCGAGATATTCTAACTATCACCATCGATCCATTTGACGCTAAAGATTTTGATGATGCCATTTCATTTCGAATTTTAAAAAATAAAAATTACGAAATTGGCGTTCATATTGCAGATGTTTCGCATTATGTAAAACCGAATACCGCACTCGATATTGAAGCGCTCAGCAGAGCAACTTCAGTTTATTTACCGGATCGGGTTTTGCCGATGCTTCCTGAAAAAATATCGAACGAATTATGTTCTTTGCGCCCACATGAAGACAAGCTAACTTTTTCTGTCATGTTTCAATTGAATGAAAAAGCGGAAGTGCAAAATTATTGGATGGGTAAGACCATCATTCACTCAGATAGACGATTTACTTATGAAGAGGTACAAGAAATAATTGATGGAAGCGAAGGAGATCATAAAGAAGAAATACTAACCTTACACCGTTTATCGCAGCTAATAAGGAAGGAGAAATTCGATAATGGCGCTATTAACTTCTCTTCTGAAGAAGTTCGATTTAAATTAGATGAAAATGGGGTTCCAATTGATGTCATTATTAAGGAAAGTAAAGCTTCACATCAATTGATTGAAGAATTGATGTTGCTAGCAAATAAAACAGTTTCGGAATATGCAAGTAAAATAAAAATCAATAAAGCTAAAATTCCATTTCCTTATCGTGTGCATGATACGCCGGATATAGACAAACTAAAATCATTTGCCGCCTTTGCTGGTGGATTTGGTTACAAATTCGATTTATCAACGCCCGCCACCATTGCTAGTTCATTTAATGCAATGATTCGAAGTTCGAGTCAAATTCCAGAACAAGAAATTCTAACAACTCTTGGCATCCGCACCATGGCGAAAGCTATTTATACAACTGAAAATATTGGTCATTATGGTTTGGGATTTGAATATTATAGTCATTTCACTTCACCTATTCGTAGATACCCTGATATCCTATCACATCGTATTTTATTTGATTGTTTAGAGAATAAAATTAAACCGATAAAAAATCTTGAAGCTTTGTGCGCGCATTGCAGTGAGCGAGAAAGAAAAGCTATGGAAGCTGAACGCGAAGCTAATAAATACAAGCAGGTTGAGTTTATGCAAAGGTTTGTTGGTGAAGAGTTTGATGCGGTGATAAGTGGCGTTGCGGCTTTTGGTTTTTGGGCACAAACAATTGCTCATAAATGTGAAGGACTTATTTCTGTAAATAATTTATTAGATATCGACGAGTTCAAATTCGTAGAAGAAGAATATGCCTTATTTGGGAAACGAAGTCACATTAAATTTCAAATTGGCAATCCAGTTCGAATTAAAGTGGCAAGTGCCAACGTGATTAAAAAACAATTAGATTATGAGGTGATATTACCTATTAAAAAACAATAGGTGTTATAATCTATTTTAACTATTAAAAATGCAGTGCTAAACAATACCATATCACCTTTGCCTGAATGAGTAAACAGGAATTAATTGGTGTTTGTTCATTGTATTGTGAGTCTATGAAGATAGTTCGAGGTGAGGCTGTTGAATGCTTGAAATTCTGGAGTTTAGAAAGGTCAGTGACTGTATTTTGCGTCTTGACTAGTCCCGAAGTTTCGGGTGACATTTTTGACGGCCTTTGACTAAGCTTAAAATTGTCAAATAGATATCACAGAAGGACTTATCAATCAAATGTGATTTGTGTGAATTATTCTATATCAATGGAGAAATCTTTGAGCAATGTTCACAAAATATCAATAGCTGTCCTACTTCTACACTTACAGAATTTCATGGGTGTACTTTTACGAATAAGCAATTAAATATTCCCCTTGTTCATTTTAATTTTCCGTCAATCCTTTAGTATAATATGCACTTGATTTTTCTGAATAAACAAAGAGGCCATCTAAACAGACGGCCTCTCTAAAAAATTTATATTAAAAATATTTTATTGCTTAATTAATTTAGTACTTGCTCGTTTACCATTATCATTTAGGTAAACAATATAACCGCCTTGAGCTAAATTACTAATATTTAAATTAATTTGATTTTTTCCTGAACTGATATTGGTCCATTCTTCTCTAATTAAAGTACCAGTTAATGAGTAAATTTTAATAGAAACTCTTGCAGCCTTTTCTGATTCATATTCTAAAACTGCATTGTTCACGGCAGGATTCGGATAGATAGAAATTGACCCAGTATGTTCGCCAATAAAGCTTGCAGTTGTAGGAAAATAGAGTGATAAACTGGTAGATCTGAATGTACCTCGTCCATGTGTTCCAGTATAAATAATAGAATTTCTGTATCCACCACCAGAAGCGTCTGCATATGCGAAATGATCTTTTTCAACAAGTTCATAAGTAGCAACTCTAGGATGCCAAGTTGATTCGTCAGCATTCATCATATTTAATTCAGACCATGATGTACCTCCATTATCTGTACCCCAAATTCCTAATTCCGTACCAATCATAAATTTAGTAGAACTTCCACCCAAACATAAAGATGTGTAAACAGGCATTTTAGGAAGATTCGAAGTAATATCAGTGAAAATAGGAGCGGTTGAATCAACAGCCGTAGTTGTTTTATATATATATGAACTATTACCGTAATTTGCCAATGTAACTACAAGTGTATTCCCATTATTTGTACCATTAGAAAGATCTGTTACAAATCTACCAGGATAAGAAGCAATCAATTGTGCTGTGCAAGAACCATATAATGGATATGTATATACAGCTCCAGTTGGCATATTGGCTATAGTGTCAGTATAACGATATACTGAATCCCATAAACTAGGCACTTTAATTCTATAAACTGCACCACCTTGAGTACCAGCGAATACTGTCTTTCCGTCTTTAGACATTGTCAAGGCAGAGAATCCTGCGCCACCTGGACTAAATAATTTAAACCAAACAGGATTTCCTTTTAAAGCACCTTGGGTCATCCAAACTGATGAATTACCACCGAATAAGAAAACTGATTTAATTTCAGTACCAACTTGTTGTTCTTTAAATTCAATAGGTGAAACCCAAAGACCTCCTTCATCTGGTGCACCATCTGGAGCGCCACCACCAGCACCTTTATCTATATTTTGATCAAAAAATGATTTGAAGGATCCTCCATTTTGACCACCATCTGCAGCTCTACGCAATTCACCTTCAACAACAGAAGTAAATATAAATCCAGGTAACAAATCACTCATAGCACAACGTGTACCATCACCACCAGTTAAATCGCGAGCTGCAAGTGGAGAATTAACTTCTTCACCTAAAAGACCCGATCCATTATCTTGCGTTCCGTAAACAACTCGTCCTAAATAATTCGCCGCTATACCATAACATTGAGTTGAATTATAATTTTTATTTTTTTCAGCAAAAACTGGACTTGCGGCAGAACAATTAAATGTTCTGTAAAAACCACCGTCAGTTACCACATACATGTTTTCAGGATCGTTTGGATTAAACATAACACCATGCATATCTGCGTGAACAACATTTTGTGGTGCGCCAACCCAATAAGCAATTGTTTCCCAACCTGAAGTTGGCGTATATCTTGTTAGTTCTAATTGACCACCTAAAAATACCATATCCTTATTTGTAGGATGTACACCAAACGCAATATCATAGTCGCCTTGGTTTCCAAAAGGATTAAAAACACCTCCGCCCAATGCAATTGAGTTCCAAGAACTACCTGCATCGGTAGATTTGTACACACCTTTTAATG
>DAOOQH010000034.1:0-19780 GCA_035388625.1 Chitinophagaceae bacterium
AGTAAAACCTGCTCGGTGTTTTCTGAAAGCAGGAGAGTTGCTAACGCACCTGCTAGTCTACTCTTGTGAGTTCCTTCCTTTCCTTGGATCATGATGATCGAACTTCCGTATACGAGATCGTGTCCATTGAATGTTAATATGGCTTTAGGAGCTTCTATGTCCTTTTCAAGTTGATCCCATACAAATTGTGCATTTGTCTGTACAAGATCATATGCTTTGTTTACTGCCTCATCCCTTATTTGTTGGGGCGTTTTTTTACTCATTGTGTATTAGTTTTATTGATTAGAATAGCAGGCACCTTAAAGTTTTCCAGTGCTTGTAGTACATACTCCTGCTTGTAGAGAATTTTTCTTCCGAGTCTGTAATAGGTAATTCTACCGTCTTTACGGTACAATCTTAAGGTCCATGTACTGATTCGCAGGATTCTCGCTACTTCTTTACTTGTAAGCCATACTGAATCTGTTAATGTTTCTTCCTGGTCAGCTTTCTGCCCAAGTTTGTCAAGCTTATCGTTCAACAACTGATAAGCGTCTTCCGTCAAGAAGGTGAGTTTTACTGTACTCATTTTTTTCTGTTTTTAGATGTGAAATGTTCAATTCCGCTTTCAGCAATCTCCAGGGACGTTCCCTGACGATTCGAAAGCACCCATTCTGTAAGTTCTGCTCTATCAAAATAGATCAGTTTACCATCACCAGGTCTGCAAAAGGGAATCTCCCGGGCCGCTGTTTTCTTGTAAAGTAGCGACTTACTTACTCCCAAGTAATCTGCTGCTTCCGAAAGTGTGAGGAATGCTTTCGCGTTGAGTGTTTGTGCTTGTATGTGATCTCTTATCACCTCCAAGTCTTTTTCAATTTTGTGTGTCATATAATCTGTTTCATTTTATAGCATACGGCCGTATTGCCGATGCAAAGAAATGACAGGTTATAAAATAAAAAGGGTGGATACAGTTGATCCACCCTACTCAAAGTATTGATATTGCTGAGTTTACTGTTCTTTCTTTTCTAATATCTCTTCAGCTTTTTTAGCCAATTGATTAAATAATGACTGCAATTTTTCTAAAGTATCCACATCAGGGTTTAGAGCATTGATAACCATTCTTCTTCCTGTCCCACCGCCGTTTTTTGAAGAAAAATGATTGAAGAAAATGTCGGCAAGCATAGTATTATCGATCTTATTGTCGATAATATTCTCTTCTCTAAAAACTCTCAACAACCCTGCTATTTCCTTAACCGAAAGATTTAACCTGAGCTTATTAGTAGGCCCTGTTTCTCCCATTGCATAAATTTCCTCGTTCAACATATATAAGACTTCCTTATATCCGTTAAGTTCTTTAACTAATTTTGTCAATATATTTAAAGCTTGCCTCCTATAGCTTTCATCCTCTTCAGCAATAGTTTGAGCTATTCGATAATTGGTCTTGGGTTCTAATGCTCTAATTTTTTTGATAATCTTATCAAGGTTCACATTATCTGCAACTTCACATAAATGAATTGAAGTATCAACTAAATCAATCATGGAACCAATGAAAGGTGATGATTCAGCAGTTTCGTAGGCATAAATATTTTCAACAATGCCTGAAAACCATATTTTTGAGGTTTCATCTGGATCAGTAACTTCGTAATTGTTGATATTAAATAAACGACCTCTTAAGCCGCTAAATAATTCCAATAAATTCTTTTTACTATCTTGCGTTGCCATAGCTCTTTGTTTACTGTTTTGCTAATCAGGAATAGTCAGCAATTTACTACTCTTCTTCACATTCTGTGATCTGTATTAACAAATTTTGTTTGCGAAATGTTTGCGAATAAAAAAAGGGTTTCAACTTTAATTCGCTGAAACCCTCTCTAGGCTTGTGGACCCACCTGGGCTCGAACCAGGGACCACCTGATTATGAGTCAGGTGCTCTAACCAACTGAGCTATAGGTCCAGGAAAGAAATTTTCTTTCGGGAGGCAAAAGTAGGAAATAAAGTTGTTTTAAGAAAAATAATATTCAAATTAAAAAGACGACCACAAATGATCGCCTTTTTAAACTTAATTATATAGATAATGCACTATCGATCTAATTCAGGAATGACATGATCTTCAGGCTTAATTTGAATTAATTTTTGCAACCATGAACTCAAAATAAATAAAATACCCGCTGCAACACCTGTCATTACAATAAACAACATGAAAAATTCATAAAGGTTTGTAATTTGGAATCCTAGAAAAGAAGGATACACGATTGGTTTTGTTGGATCTGCCTCCCCGCTCGGCGGTATTAAAGCACTTAAAGTACCTGCGAATTTGTTTGCAGCCGCATTTGCTAAGAACCATGTTCCCATCATCAGAGAAGATAAACGCAGAGGAGCAAGCTTCGAAACCATTGATAAACCGATTGGCGATAAACAAAGTTCACCCATTGTATGCACAATATATAAAGCAAAAAGCCACCACATACTTACCTTATCACTTGCACCGATTCCTTTCACTGCAATGGCAATAATTACATACCCAAGTGCAACCAATAACAAACCAAATGCCATCTTACGTGATGAACTTGGTTCTAAACGTCGTTTATATAAATAAGCCCAAATAATTGTAAATATTGGTGCCAAACCAATTACTGCCAATGGATTGACAGATTGAAAATATGAAGCTGGCATTTCCCAACCTCCAATAGTTCTATTGGTTTGCTTATCCGCAAATAGAGTTAAAGATGCACCCGCCTGCTCAAATGCACCCCAGAAAAAGATTACAAAAAAAGCTAAAATGAAAATTACGATTATCCTTTTCCTTTCAATACCAGTTAGACTTTTATCACTTAATATGATAATTGGCATTACAACCATTGCACCATAAATTACATAGCTAATTACTTCAATATCGCTTTTAAACATTTGTTTGAAATTCAACATAAAAAAGATAATTGCAATTGAACCGATGATCATCGCTATACTTTTAAAATCTAACTGCTTAACAGGCAATCCAAGTTCCTTACCTTGTTCTGAAATCAAATATTTTTTCTGATAGATAATGAAGCACACTAAACTGATTACCATACCGATACATGCTGCTAGAAATCCCCATTTAAAATCAACTTTTTCGGCCAAACTACCACAAACAAGTGGGGAGAAGAACGCACCTAGATTGATTCCCATATAAAATATTGTAAAAGCACTATCAATACGACGATCACCATCAGGATATAATTGACCAACCATCGTAGAAATATTAGGTTTAAAAAATCCATTTCCAATTATCAATGTTGTTAAACCAGCCCACATCATCATCACTCCATTTTCGGCTCCAGCTGAAGCACTTAAAAACATAAAAAACTGCCCAAGTGCCATTAGAGCTCCTCCAATGATAATACTTCTTCTATTTCCTAAAAATTTATCGCACAAATATCCACCCAATAATGGTGTTAAATAAACAAGACCTGTATAACTTCCATAAATTTGAGAAGCATCCGCATCTTGCATTATCAAAACCTTAGTCATAAATAAAATGAAGATTGCCCTCATCCCATAATAACTAAATCGCTCCCACATTTCAGTGAAGAATAAAAAATAGAGGCCTTTTGGATGCCCGGTTTTTACTTGTGTATTTTCCATTTTTAAATTTTAATGAGCCAATATAGAAATATTTTTTTGTTTCAACCTACTTTTACCCCTTTCAAATTTTAATATGATAATTTTAATACTTGGTGGTGGAGGTCGAGAACATGCTTTGGCATGGAAAATTTCGCAAAGTAAACTCTGTCAAAAACTTTTTATCGCCCCTGGAAATCCAGGTACAGCATCGCTTGGACAAAATATTCAACTTGATGTAAATGATTTTGATGCTATTAAAAAGCTTTGTCTCGAACAAAAAATAAATATGGTAGTGGTTGGTCCAGAAGATCCACTCGTAAACGGCATTTATGATTATTTTGCAAATGATGAAACGCTTAATTCTATTCAATTGATTGGTCCTTCGCAACAAGGCGCAATGCTTGAAGGTAGTAAGGCATTTGCAAAAGAATTCATGTTGAAATACAAAATCCCAACTGCATCATATAAAGAATTTCAAGCGTATAATTTCAATGAAGGAATTGAATATCTGAACTCACATACTTTACCAATTGTATTAAAGGCAGATGGTTTAGCAGCTGGCAAAGGGGTTGTTATAGCACAAACACATAACGAAGCCATCAATGCTTTTCATGAAATGTTACAAGATAATAAATTTGGAAAGGCAGGCAGTAAGGTGGTGATTGAAGAATTTCTCGATGGTATTGAATGTTCTGTTTTTGCATTGTCTGATGGAATCAACTATTTGCTGCTTCCAACAGCTAAAGATTATAAACGCATTGGTGAAGGTGATCAGGGACTTAACACGGGAGGCATGGGTGCTATTTCACCTGTACCTTTTGTAGATGATACTTTTATTAATAAAGTGAAGGAACTAATTATTGAACCAACAATTCATGGTCTTAAATCAGAAAATATTATTTATAAAGGTTTTATTTTCTTTGGACTTATTAAAGTGAACAACGAACCTTTTGTAATTGAATACAATTGCAGAATGGGAGATCCAGAAACCGAAGTGGTGCTTCCACGACTTGAAAACGACATAGTTGAAATGTTTCAAAAAATGAATGAAACAAAATTAAATGAAATAGAATGCATACATTCAAATAAGGCTGCTACTACTATTATGTTAGTGAGTCAAGGTTATCCAGAGGATTATAAAAAAGGTTTTGAAATCACTCAGCTTGATAAATTAGATGAAAGTCTAGTTTTTCATGCTGGTACAAAAATCATTGATAATAAACTTGTTACTAACGGAGGAAGAGTACTTGCAATTACCTCATTAGGAAATTCAATTAAAGAAGCCCTCGAAATTTCTAATTCAAATGCCAATAAGGTTGCTTTCGAAGGTAAATATTTTAGGAAAGATATTGGATGGGAATTTCTCTAGTTGCTGATGAAAAAGTCATCTTTTAACTTTAACTGTAGAAATAAAGAATGCTAGTCGACTAGTCAAAGAAATGTTTGCAGATTAAAAAAACGGATTTAACTCGACACTTTTGTGACTGTTACAAAATTTGGGATTAACAAATATTATAAAAGATTAAGACTTTATTAAGAAAAGGAATACAATCTTTGTAATGAATACTATTCGTATTCAAAATATATATGACAAAATGGATATTTATTCTTGTACTCCTTTTCTCATGTTGCAAAGGTTATTCACAGCGTGGACCTAACGACACAATACGAGTTGGCACAATTATTATTGGCAAGGATACATTTATTCACAAATGGCTTAACGAAGTTTATATCATCGAAAAGGCCCCAAAGTGGTATGTAAAAAAATTACGAAAAGAACGAGAGGAAAGGGAAGCTTATAGCAGATTACGATACAATGTTTACCTAGTTTATCCTTATGCGGTTGCAGCTTCATTTATTTTAAAAGATGTTGACAGTGTATTGAATAGCTTAAATAGCAAGGTTGCTAAACAACAATTTAAAAGAAGAAAAGAAGATGAATTAAACAAAAAATTCAAACATGAATTACAGAATTTAAGTATTTCTCAAGGACAAGTATTAGTTAAACTCATCGCTCGACAAACAGGCAGGCCATGTTATGCGATTGTCAAAGAATTGAAAGGTGGATTTAATGCAAGCATATTTCAAGCAATGGCTTTACTGTTTGACAATAATTTAAAGAACAATTACGATCCTCTTGTTGAAGATGCTGCTATTGAACAAATTGTGAATGAAATTGAGTCGAGTGGACATTTTATTCCAAAAAAATAAAAAGGGATATGATATTTTATTAATACGATTTTAATTTAGTTCAAATATCAAAATCCGAAGTTCAATGAAAGAGATTACTTTTGCTCTCACATAATTAGAAAATGAAATTAAATATATTAGCAATTGGTGCGCATCCCGACGACATCGAATTATCATGTAGTGGCACCCTTGCTGTTCATAAAAACCTAGGTTACAAAATTGGTATCCTCGATTTAACCCAAGGCGAATTAGGTTCAAGAGGTAGTGTTGAAATTCGACAAAATGAATCTTCTAATGCTTCAAAAATTCTTGATCTAGATATTCGTGAGAATCTCAGTTTTAGTGATGGCTTTTTCAAAAATGATGAAGCACATCAATTAGAACTTATCAAGGTAATTAGAAAATACCAACCCGATATTATTCTTGCGAATGCACCGAATGATAGACATCCTGATCATGGGCGTGGCGCATTACTCATTAAAGACGCTTGCTTTTTATCTGGCTTAGTTAAGATTGAAACCACTTTTAATGGAGAATTACAAAAGCCTTGGAGACCAAAAAAAATCTTTAATTATATTCAAGATCTTTATCTCGAACCTGATTTTGTTATTGATATTTCAGCAGTTTTTGACAAAAAAATTGCAAGTATTAAAGCGTATGAATCACAATTCTATAGTGAAAGTATAAATGGACCTAAAACATATATTTCGTCTGAAGAATATTTAAACTTGGTTGAATATCGAAATCGTTTAATGGGAAAAAAAATTGGCGTTAAATATGGCGAAGGTTTTTTATCGATCCATAATCATATCGGTCTTACAAGTTTTTCAAATATTATATTACCTGAATTTGTTTAAGTATTGAAAGTGAATTAGTTGTTTGATGTCTAGATTTAAAACGCATACTCACCCTTTTCATCGTACATAACAGGAAGGGTTTTATGAGTTGCTTCAAAATAATCATATGCACGCTTTAAATTGATCCAAAATTTATGTTTACCTTCTTCAGATTTGTACTCTTTTCCTAAATAATCGAGTGCTTGAGGGGTAAATCGCAACGGGAAAATATGAACTGGTATATTCAAAGCGCCATTTGTTCGTGCCATAACACAAGTTGAATAAATTTCCTCTATTAATTCATCAGTCATTGGCAAACAACCCACTGTCAAACATTTTCCATGGATATAAATATCACCACCCGGATGCTCTTTATCACTATTCATTAAATCTGAATAATTAGGATAATTTATTAGCATTGCCAAATGATAATTACTTTTAGGATTAAACTCTTCTATAAAATAAAAACCTTCTGGTACTTGCTTATCACCTTCAACACGCTTTGGACCTAGGATACCTGAAAGTGCGCAAATTTTATAATTTTTAATTAATGTAAACGTATCATTGATTGAATTCCTTGCCCAAAGCTCTAAATCGTTTGTAGATTTAAAAGCTCTGTACAAAATATTTGAACATGGATATTTAATATTTTTATCAGTGAATAATTTTTTGACAGCTGACTCACTTTTTGTTGTTGCAATTTTAACACGTTCAAACGAATTTTGAAAATTGAGAAATTGATAATCAGGATAAGTTATTTCTAATGGAGGTTGTGCAGCTGTTTGGCCAATACTTGCAAACGAGATAAGTAATAAACATGAAAAGAAACAAGAACGAGCTAAACGCATTGGCTTAAATTTTGAGAAAGCAAATTTAATGCTTGATATTGATTTAAATTGAGATTATTTTTGAGATTTATGATTTCTTTAATTCGTTAACTGATGAAAAAAATAGTTGTGTTTACTGGAGCTGGAATGAGTGCCGAAAGTGGATTGAAAACATTTCGTGATTCTGATGGCTTATGGGAAGGTTATAATATTGAAGATGTAGCCACACCGAGTGCATGGAATAAAGATCCAGCACTAGTTCTACAATTTTACAACGAACGTCGTAAAAACATTCTTGAAGCTCAACCAAATCAGGCACATCTTTTAATTGCTGCATTGCAAGAAAAATTTGATATTGAAATTATCACTCAAAATATTGATGATTTGCATGAACGTGCAGGCTCGAGAAAGGTATTACACTTGCATGGAGAAATATTAAAAATGCGAAGCGAATTTGACGAAACATTGATTTCACCAATATTTGATGATATCCATGTTGGTGACAAAGCGCAAGATGGCCATCAATTACGGCCACATATCGTGTGGTTCAATGAGCCAGTACCCATGATGGATACAGCCATAAAAATAACTCAAGACGCTGATATTTTTTTAATTATTGGCACAAGTTTGGTTGTTTACCCTGCAGCTTCATTAGTTAGATATGCGCCGCCCTATTTACCAATATATGTTATCGATAAAAAATCACCTTCAATTCAGAGAGGTAATATCACCTTTATTGAAAAACCTGCTACAGAAGGAATGAAAGATTTTATTAAAATGGTCACGAAAGATCATTGATTAGCTTGGGTTGAGATATGTAAAAAAATTAGATCTAATTGAACAAATTCGACTCAAATCTTATATAAATTTTCACAAAATATAAAGAAATAAAAATTTGTTAGAATCTTACATTCAGTAACTTGCATGTCCTGCGAACTAGGCAATTTGTTGTTTCTCAAGTTATAAAAACAGCAAAAGCCTTTTGAATGATTACTGTGAAGAAAAACTAAAATTATACATGAACAATTATCAATATTTAATTGCCCGTCTCGATGCCTTTATTCGAAAATACTATGCCAATAAATTATTGCGAGGCGTTCTTATTTTTTTAGCTGCTGCATTGGCTTATTATTTGGTGGTTAGTATCGGTGAATATTATTTCTATTTTCCGTCTTGGATTCGTTATTCATTATTGAGTTGCTTTGTTGGTCTTGGTGGTTTTGCTGTTGTTTATCTTATCCTTTTTCCATTACTACAAATGCAGAAATTGGGCAAGGTTATTTCACATGAAAAAGCTGCACAAATTATTGGGATACATTTTCCGAACGTTCAAGACAAACTTTTAAATGTACTTCAACTAAAGCAACGTGTTAATGATGAAACAAGTAAAGAACTTATTGAAGCCAGTATCGAGCAAAAAACAAAGGAGCTAACGCCAATTCCTTTTCAATCTGCTATTAATTTAGCCACAAATAAAAAATATCTACCCTTCCTTCTCATTCCACTATTGGCAGGTTTGTTTATACTTTTTGCAGCACCTAATGTTTTCAAAGAGTCTGCTCAACGATTGTTAGCTCCTTCACAAAAATTTGAGCCTAAAGCTCCTTTTTCATTTGAACTACTATCTAAAAAATTAAGCATTCCACAGTTTGAAGATTTAGAAATACAAGTAAAAATGAATGGAAGAACCTTGCCAGAAAATGTAATGATTAATTATAATGGGCAGGAAGTAATGATGCAAAAAAAAGAAGGAAATATCTTCTCTCATACTTTTTATAAAGTATCAAAAGAAATTAAATTCAATTTTGCTGCTGCAGGGTTTAACAGTGAATCTTATTCTTTGAAAATATTACAAAAACCAGTAATCAAACAATTTAAAGTTTCAGTGGATTATCCCGAATATACCGGCAGAAAAGATGAAGTGCTTGACAATATTGGAGATATTATAGCACCACAAGGTACCTCTCTTGGGTGGGTATTCAATACAGAAAGCACAGATAATATAGAATTTGCCTTAGGAGGCAAAAACCCTATATCTATGGGTAAACAAGGTAGTAGTTTCTTTTATGGTTATAAATTTATGAGAGATACTAATTATTCAATCATCGTTTCAAACAAACAAATTGAAAGAAAAGATTCTCTTCACTACAGCGTTTCAGTTATTCCTGATCAGTTTCCTTCAATCAATATCCAGCAATACAATGATTCATTAACCGGCGAATATGTATTATTTGTAGGCGAGGCTGGAGATGATTATGGTATTCGAAATGTATCACTTAATTATAGCATACAAAAAACGAATGACAAAGGTTTGCAAAATGGCGCTCCTCGAAACGGCTCCATTTCTGTTCCAATTAAATCAGGTGCTTCTGTTCAGTTTAATCAATTCTTAGATATTAGTGAACTCAATTTAGATGCAGGCGATAAACTTACTTATCATTTTTCAGCATGCGACAACGACGCAGTAAACGGAAGCAAATGTGCCAAAAGTGTCACATTCAATTATGACAAACCAACTGTGCAAAAACTAGATTCTATTATTGAAAAAAATCAAGAAGAAATCAATAAAGATTTAAATGATGCGTCGAAGCAAAACGACAAAATGGATAAGGATATCAAAAAAATGGAGGAAAAACTTCTTCAAAAAAATGAACTTGACTGGGAAGATAAAAAGAAGATGGAAGAGATGATGGAAAGAAATGAAAATGTTCAAAAGCAAATAGAAAATATAAAAAAGAAATTTGAACAAAATATGAAGCAGGCGAATGAGAAACCTCATTCAGATAAAATTAAAGAAAAGCAAGAAGATGTATCCAAACTGCTTGATGAATTAAATAATAATAAGCTAGACGAACACATGAAAAAAATGGAAGAGTTGATGAAACTCTTGGATAAGGATAAACTGTTTGAAGAGCTTAAACAAACTGAGCAAGATAATGAATCAATGGAAAAAGATTTAGATCGCATGGTTGAAATGATGAAGCAATTAGAACGTGATATGAGAATGGAAGATATCGCAAAAAAGGCCGAAGAACTTTCAAAAAAGCAAGATGAGCTTAATAAAGAAACTGAAGCAGGCACTAAATCAAATGAAGAACTTAAGAAAAAACAAGATGAATTAAATAAAGAAATGGATGCTCTTAAAAAAGACATGGAAGATTTGGCCAAGTTGAATGAGAGTATGGAGAATAAGAAGGATTTGGAGGATATGAAAAAGGATGAAAAAGATGCAGAAGACAATATGGAAAAAAGTTCGGAAGAACTAAAAAGTGGCAATAAAAGTAAAGCTTCAAAATCTCAAAAAAAGGCAAAGGAGAGTTTAGACAAACTTGCAAAAAAAATGAAAGAATCTGCAGATGGTGGTGGTGCCGATGAACTTGAAATAGATGTAAAAGCAACACGTCAAATCTTACAAAATTTAATCAGAATGTCGTTTTCTCAAGAAGACTTAATCAACGATGTAAAAACAACCGCTATCTCTGATCCTAAGTTTGTTCAAAATATAAAAACACAACAAAAATTAAAGCAAGATAGTAAAATGATTGCTGATAGTTTATTTGTTCTAAGTAAACGACTTGCAATGATTTCTTCAACAGTGAATAAAGAAATTGACGGCATTAATAATCGAATGGAATCTGGAATCACCTTTCTTGAACAACGAAATGTACCACAAGCTTCTGTTGATCAACAGTATACAATGACGGGCGCCAATAATTTAGCGCTTATGCTAAACGAAGTACTCCAATCATTAATGGATCAGCAGGCCGAGCAAAAGAAAAAAGAAGGCGAATCAAATGGTTCTTGCAATAAACCAGGTAGTAAGCCTTCTAAAAAAAGTGGCAAAGGTTTAGGTATGCAATTAGGTGATATTATTAGCAAACAAGAAAAATTGGGCGATGCCATGAAACAATTAAAAGACAAAATGGCTAAAGGTAAAAAACCGGGCGACAAACCAGGCGATAAACCTGGAGATAAACCTGGAGACAAACCTGGAGACAAATTAGGTAAGGATGGAAAAGAAGGTAAAGAAGGAGATAACGGTGAGGAAGAAGGCGGTGGCGAAAGTGAACAAATGGCAAAAATTGCAGCACAACAATCTGCACTTCGAAAACAATTGAATGATATTAATAATCAACTTCGTAAGGATGGAAAAAGTAATCCTAACCTAACTAAAATCCAAACAGAAATGGACCGCAATGAAACAGATATTGTTAACCGTCGAATTACCAATGATTTATTGCAACGCCAATCTGAAATCTTAAATAGATTATTGGAAGCAAAAGATGCTCTTCGTCAGCAAGAACAAGGCGAAGAAAGAGAGTCAAATTCTGCGAAAGAACAAACAAGAGAAATACCACAACAATTAAAAGATATTTTAAAAAATAAACAATCAGTGATTGATTATTACAAAACAGTTCCTGCTGAATTAAAACCTTATTATAAACAAATGGTTGAGAACTATTTTCAATTAATAAAGTAAAAATAAATCCTCTTTAACCTTGTATTGACACAGCGTTAAAGCAACGTTATAAATTAATACCTATCATTTTTTGCATACATGTTTGCTCTACTTTTGCCGAAACAAAACTTAAAAAAATGATTAAAAAAGGAATTCTTTCGATGATGGCTGTAGTATTAGCAGCAAGTGCTCAAGCACAATTTTATGCAAAAATTGGTGTAGGTGTTAATATGCCAGCCGCAAACACAGTTGTTGCTAAAAAGACAACAGCAACTGATCAAGAAGTAGTAAAAGGCTCTTTTGGTAAAGGTATTTCACCAGTATTAGGTATTGGCTATATGTTTAATCCAAATGTTGGTGTTGAAGTTGCTGCTTCATATCTTTTAGGTGGCAAGTACGAGTCAACATCTACATTGCAAGGCACAACTACAACAACTGATATGAAAGCGAATGGCATTACAGTTTTACCTGCCGTTGTTTTAAAAACAGGTGACAATGATAAAAAAATCAGATTATATAGTCGTGCTGGTTTAATGGTTAATTTAGGACCTAAGTTCACTCAAAATATGAAGTCAGTTTCAGGTACAATCACTTCAGAACAAACAACTGAATATAAAAGCAATTTAAGTCTTGGTTATACAGGTGCATTAGGTGTTTCATTTCGTTTGAACAAAATGATTGGTATCTGGGTTGAGGCTGTAGGTAACTCAACTTCATCTTGGTTAAAATCAGGCGAAATTACTGCATCATCTGTAAATGGAGTTGACAATCTAAGTGCTATCCCAGCAATCACAAAATCATGGGATTACACTGATAAATTATCAACAACATCTTCTGATAGATTAGCTTATAGCGAGCCAATGAGTTCAATTGGTTTAGCAATTGGTGCTACATTTACTTTTGGTAATAAATAATTAAATATACTTTTAATATGAAAATGGTTCCTTTTTAGGAGCCATTTTTTTTTACCCCAAATTTTGCAGTAGGAATGCAAATGACGAAAGTAAGTGAATTGTTTTCTGAAGTGAATTGCGATAAAACTTCTAAGTCAGGGTTGTACTGATAGTAGAAAGTATGTCAGCACAATACCCAAATGCCACCACACAATTCTTTGCGCTTTGCACTTGTCTTTGGGGCTAGTGCAAAATTTGGATTTAATCTTTTTTATTAATAACGTTCGATCACAGGCTCTAAAGAATTACTGTAAGATCTTGGTGCTTATACTTTAAGAATTCGCTTAAGCTTACTTTTAATTATATTGGATCTTTATACTACCTTTTTAAATTTCATATCAATACTTGGCGAAACACCTAGACCAATAGTTAAGCCCGAAAATTTGTATTGAACTGAATTAATTGATTTCTGAACAGCATTGGCCTTAAATAGAGCAACTAAAATTGGATACAGAATCGTTTTATCTTTATTCTCTTCTAGTAGTTTTTCCTCCTCTTCATCACTAATATTTTCAATTTGCTCTAGATTTAATACCATAGTAGGTGGAATACCAAGAATAATATCTATCGTTAAAACACTATAGCCAGTGCGATGAAAAACCTCAGAAGATGCTTCAATTTGTGACCAGATTTCATTTAATTTTTCAATGCTATAATCTTTTATTACACCTACAACATCTTTGTTAAATAAACTCGTTGCACTTTGTGTAAGGTCTGCTAATTTTTCTTTAGCTGATTCAATTATTTTATCCATAACGATATTAAAATTTATGAAATCAAAAATAAATACTCAAATCAAATAAATAAAAAAACGACCTATAATTAAATAGATCGTTCTTTAAAAAAATAAAAATAATTTAGGCTACTGTTTCGGCACCTTCTATTAAAATAATGGTTTTATTGCTATTCATTTCAACAAAACCACCTTCAATATTATAGATTTCGGTTGTTGATTTATCTTTCAAAATTTTCATTTGACCTTTTCCTAATGCAGCTACAATAGGGGCATGATTATCGAGCAATTCAAAATAGCCTGCTACACCGGGCAATAAAACCCCATAGACGTCGCCATTAAAAATTTTTCGTTCTGGAGTGAGTATGTCTAAATGCATTTTTTTAATAGATTTGAGATTAGAGATAAGAGAGAAACAACTATTTGTTCAACGACAAATAAAAACTGTAAATCATTTTTTCAATCTCGGTTAATAAATTTGTTATTTTAGTAAAAATTTCTTCATTAATATAGTTAAATTCCTTTGCAAAAATTAATTGTGTTTCTAATTCAAAAGCTGATCCATTGGCTATTGATAAAAAATGTTGAAACTCCTTATTACCGATCCTTCCACTACCTTCTGCTATATTTGAAGCAATTGAAACAGCACTTCGTTGTATCTGAGATCTTAGACCATATTTTTCATCAGATGGAAATTTCGCAGTTGCATCATAAACTAACTTACCCAACTCAACTGACTTTTGCCACACCTTTAATTCCTTAAAATTATGTATCCTCATCTCTCTTATCTATGATCTAATATCTCTAATCTTTTTTCGACTAATTCTTCGCAGCTTCCATCATTTTTTTACCTTTAGCTATCGCGTCATCGATCGATCCTACAAGGTTAAATGCTGGTTCTGGATATTCATCTACTTCACCATCCATAATCATATTGAACCCACGAATTGTTTCTTCGATTGGTACCAATACACCTTTCAATCCTGTAAACTGCTCAGCCACGTGGAAAGGTTGTGAAAGGAAACGTTGTACTTTACGTGCACGTGCTACTGTCATTCTATCTTCTTCACTCAATTCGTCCATACCAAGGATGGCAATAATATCTTGTAATTCTTTATAACGTTGTAAAATTAATTTCACTCGATTGGCACAACTATAATGCTCATCACCAACAATAGCAGCAGTTAAGATACGAGATGTAGAATCGAGAGGATCTACCGCAGGATAAATACCTAAATCGGCAATCTTACGACTTAATACCGTTGTTGCATCTAGGTGAGCGAAAGTAGTTGCTGGTGCTGGATCCGTTAAGTCATCTGCAGGTACATAAACCGCTTGAACAGAGGTAATTGAACCATTTTTAGTTGAAGTGATACGCTCTTGCATCAAACCCATTTCGGTAGCCAATGTTGGTTGATAACCCACCGCAGAAGGCATACGACCTAATAACGCCGACACCTCAGAACCTGCTTGTGTAAAACGGAAGATATTATCAACGAAGAAAAGGATATCACGACCTTTACCAGTTCCATCGCCATCACGATAATATTCCGCAACTGTTAAGCCAGACAAAGCCACACGAGCACGAGCTCCAGGAGGTTCATTCATTTGACCAAATACAAAAGTTGCCTTACTATCTTTTAAGCCTTCCATATCCACTTTATCTAAATCCCATCCACCTTCTTCCATACTATGTTTGAAAGCATCTCCATAATTCATGATACCTGCTTCAATCATTTCACGCATCAAATCATTTCCTTCACGTGTACGCTCACCTACGCCAGCAAACACCGATACACCACTATAGGCTTTCGCAATATTATTAATCAATTCTTGAATCAATACAGTTTTACCTACACCCGCACCACCAAATAATCCAATTTTACCACCTTTTGCATAAGGTTCAATCAAATCAATTACTTTGATACCTGTAAAAAGAATTTCAGAAGCGGTACTTAAGTTTTCAAATGCTGGTGGAAGCGCATGAATAGGGCGACCATTGGCTTTTGAAGGTTGAGGCAATCCATCAATTGCATCGCCAGTTACATTAAACAGACGACCTTTAATTGCATCACCAATTGGCATTGCAATAGGAATTCCAGTATCAATTACTTCCATTCCACGAACAAGACCTTCAGTTCCGTCCATCGCAATGGTACGAACACTATCTTCTCCTAAATGTTGTTGAACTTCTAAAACTAAGGGTACATTGTTTGCTCTTTTGATTTCAAGTGCACTCATGATTTCTGGTAACTTATTGTCACCAGGAAAATGCACATCGACAACCGCACCAATAATTTGTTTAATTTTTCCTGTATTTGCCATAATATAAATAATTAAAAGGTAGTAAAACCTGCTGTTTTTTAAAATTGGCGCAAAGGTAATGTTTGAAAACTGAAATACAAACTAACTTTTACACAGATTTTTATGAAAACCACTAATTTATTCAAGTTAGAATTTATTCCTTCTGCCCGATTTCGTTAATTCATATGCTTTGAATTCTGATTGATTTGGATGTTAATACTTTTAAGTACAACGGTGCTTTTAATTAAACTTTCAACGTGGTTTACTTGAATGATTACCTATTACAAATCAGGATAGTTTTGCTTTTCCATAAAATTGCGAATTGGCTAGAAAGCTCTGTAACTAGAGAATTTAATCTCACCTAAAACGATTTATTTTTATTCACAATCAATCGTCAGCTTGTTTTCTAGTATATTTGAACATTCATTTAAAAGCACCTCTTTCAAATCCTGTGCTTCAACAGAACAAATAAACATAGATTTAGAATGATTCAATATAATACGAAAGATTGGTTTACATTTATTTTCAGGATTCATAAGGGCGACACGATTCGACTTCTTTTTCCTTTAATGTTTGCAATAGGCGTTTATACTTTTATCATTGTTTTTATAGAAAAAGAATTTTTTAAACTCCAAGATACGAGCTATGTAAAAAATATCCCCCAAATGCATGTTGTTTTGGGAGGGGTGATTTCATTACTTTTGGTATTTAGAACAAACTCTGCGTATGATCGTTGGTGGGAAGGTCGTAAATTATGGGGTGACCTAACAAACAATTCCAGAAATCTTGCGCTGAAATTAATTTCATTTTTACCTGAAACACATCAGGAGGATATTACCTTTTTCAAAAAAATTATACCTGCATATGCTTTTGCATTACGAAATCATTTATTGTCCGGTCATTCAGATTGGGAATTATTTGATAAACAAGTAAGCAATCATATTGTTGCTCAAATAGACAAAGAAAAACATATTCCAAACCAAGTGGCAGAAATGCTATTAAACCGAATTTCGAAACTAAATAAAGAGGGTATTATTACAGACACCAATTTGCTTTTTTTAAACGAGGAGCTTCGTGCATTTACAAATATTTGTGGAGGATGCGAACGGATTAAAAACACACCCATCCCCTTCTCGTACAGTGTATTCTTAAAAAAATTTATATTCGGTTATGTTATGACATTGCCTTTTGGATATATGTTTACCCTTGGATATATCGCCATTCCTGTTATCGTTTTTATTTTTTACGTTTTGGCCAGTTTAGAATTAATTGCAGAAGAAATTGAAGATCCTTTTGGTGGCGACTCAAACGATTTACCAACAGATAAAATGGCGATGAATATTCATCATAACGTATCCGAAATCATGCAATTCAAAAACTAATTCCAATCTAACCTAAATCAATTGTCTTGCTAACTTTGTAGCCTCAATATTTAGATTTATATTTGTCTTCATCTCTCGTACTTAATAAATTATGAAACAATTCTTATTACTTCTATCTTTCAGTCTCGTTTTATTTGCCTGTAAACGTAAAGGTGCTCCTTATCCTTTGATATGCACCGAAGCCAATATAACTGCTGGAGATTTAATTACCATTAAGCAAACCGACACCTTAGTATTGGTAAATTGTTCCAAAAATTATTCGAAACAACGTTGGGTGATGCCTGATGGTGGTACTAGCACCAACGAAACCGTGTATTTCATCCCAACTGGAATTGATACTTTTCTGGTTCGATTATATGTTAGTGATGATGATTTTTTAAATGAATATGAAGCGGTTAGAAGAGTTGCTGTGATTCCTTAATTTAATACTTCTACAATTATCTTTTACATTTCACTTCATAATATTAATCTCTTTGGATACCATGGTGTATATGAAGAAGAAAAAATACTTGGCAATACCTTTATTTTAAATATTAAGGTAGGATATATCCCTCATCAATCAATCATTACTTTAGAGAATACGATTAACTATGAAGAATTACTTCAGATTGTCAAGGTAAACTTTGAAAAAACGAAACCTTTGCTTGAAGAAGTGGTTCATCTAATTGTATCTGAGGTTGAAGCTAAATTTCCTTTTATTTCTTATCTATTTGTTTCTATTCAAAAGAAAAACCCTCCGCTTGGCCAAGACATTGAAAGTAGCGAGGTGAGTTTTGAAAAGAATTTTGATAAGAATTAAGCCTCAATTTGATCGATAATTTCATTCATATCGATTCCACTATGACTTTCATCATAAACACATTCACCCATACTAATTAGTAGAATTTGTGGCGATTCATGATGTACGGAAAATTTGGAAGCTAGCTGATTCGAGATATCTCTATAATTAATTAGATCTAAATAATAAAAATCGATATTGGGTGGTGGGGATTCTCGTTCTAATCGCCCCTTAGCTATATGACTAATTGAACATCGCGTGCTATGTTTAAAAATTACAACAGGCTTTGAAAAACTTTCATTTATAATATGATCGATTTGCTCAAAAGCTGTAAGTAATTTCCATTCCATAAAATAAGATTCTAGAATCCTAAGATTTTAGAAATTGAAATATGACCAGGACAACCATATTGTTTTTTTGTGGCGCACGAAGAAAATAGAAAGGCGACCATGGCTCCTGCCAAAATAAATTTGAATGTGTTCTTTTTCATTCTTGGAAATATTTTTATAGATATATCTTTGCAAATGTAAATTATTTCTTCAGAAAACAATACAAAATTCAATGACCAATATTTTAGTTTTTGGCGCAGGCAAATCGTCCTCTTACTTGATTAAGTATCTATTAGAGTCTTCATCTAAATACTTTTGGCAAGTAACCGTGGCGGATTCAAACCTCAATGCCGCATTGGCTAAAATTGGTGATCATTCCTTTGGAACGGCCGTACAACTTGATATTCACGAAGAAATATTAAGAAAAAGACAAATTGCAAATTCAAATTTAGTAATCTCCTTATTGCCTCCAACACTACATTATATTGTTGCAAAAGATTGTATTGATCTTAAAAAGAACCTTATTACCGCTTCCTATTTGTCTGATGAGATAAAAAGTTTACATGTAGATGCGCGTAATGCAGGACTTTTATTTATGAATGAAATTGGCCTTGATCCTGGTATTGACCATATGAGTGCAATGAAAATTATTGATGAAGTTGAACGTTTGGGCGCTGATATTTACTCTTTCAAATCATATTGTGGGGGACTTATTGCTCCTGAAAATGACACCAACCCATGGCATTATAAAATTTCATGGAATCCAAGAAATATTGTAAACGCTGGTAAATCTGGTGCCGAATACTTGGTAAGCGGTTTTGAAAAGCATGTAGCTTACAATGATTTGTTTAAAGAATATGAAAAGATTAAAGTCCCTTCTTTAGGAGTTTTAGCAGCTTATGCAAATAGAGATAGCTTAAGCTATAAAAGTTACTATGGACTTGAAAAAGTTAAAACCATGCTGAGGGCAACATTCAGATATGAAGAATTTTGTTTGGGTTGGAATACCATTATACAATTAGGCTTAACCAGCGATGAAGTTAAATTTAATGATGAAGGCTTAACCTATGAACAATGGTTTATGCAAGCTACAAAGCACATTGAAGGCAAAACTCCATTTGAAAGAATCATGAAAATTAGTTCTAAGGAGCAGGTTTTGGTAATCAACCTTATTCAATGGTTAGGTTTATTCGAAAACGAGATGATCGAGTTAAAAGGAGAAATGTCGAGTGCGGATATTCTTTTACAACGAATTGAAACCAAGTGGAAACTTGAAGAAACCGATAAGGATATGATTGTAATGCATCATGAATTTGAATATGCACGAAAAAATATTGAGACGAAACTTTCGAGTACTTTAATTGTGAAAGGAGAAGATAGCACCTATACTGCCATGGCAAAAACAGTTGGATT
>DAOOQH010000035.1:0-19196 GCA_035388625.1 Chitinophagaceae bacterium
CTTACCTTTTAAAATTCTTTTTGTAATTGTGATATGACCTATATCGCCTTTAAGTGTTCCTTCAATTTTTAAAGATTTTATTTTCTCCCAATTCTCATTCCCACCTATCGCTACTATATGATTATTTATTATCTCATCGGTACTTTGAGCAAAAGTGGGCAACCAATTTATGATTGCAAAAATGAAAAACAAATTGAAAAATAATTTTATTCTCATATTGTAAATATACATTACAAACGTTGACTAACCTGCTTAATCATTAAATTTTTCCATGTTGTAAAATCACCGGCTTGTATATGTTTTCGTGCCTCTTTTACAAGATAAATATAGAATGAAAGATTTTGTAAACTTGCAATTTGCAATCCAAGTAATTCATTCACAGTAAATAAATGTCTAAGATATGCTTTGGTATAATTTCGACTGGCAAAGCATTCCAATCCTGCATCGATACAAGTAAAATCATCTTCCCATTTTTTATTTTTAATATTGATTATCCCTTGCGTAGTAAACAACATCCCATTTCTGCCATTTCTGGTTGGCATCACGCAATCAAACATATCAATACCAAGCGCAATATTTTCGAGTATATTAGCAGGTGTGCCAACCCCCATGAGATAACGAGGTTTATCTTGAGGCAAGATAGAGCACACTAAATCACACATTTCATACATCATCTCAGCTGGTTCACCTACACTTAAACCGCCAATTGCATTTCCATCGCATTCCATTTCAGCTATAAACTCAGCGCTTTCACGACGCAAATCGGGAAAAGTGCTACCTTGAACAATTGGAAATAAACTTTGTTCATAACCATACAAAGGTTCAGATTCATTTTTATGCTTAACACATCTAGCTAACCATCGATGAGTTAATTGCATCGACTTTTTTGCATAGTCGAACTCACATGGATAGGGTGTGCACTCATCAAAAGCCATGATGATATCGGCTCCAATACTTCGTTGAATATCCATCACACTTTCGGGTGTAAACATTAATTTACTGCCATCAATATGAGAGCGAAATAAAGCACCTTCTTCTGTAATTTTTCTAATCTCACTTAAACTAAATACCTGAAATCCGCCACTATCGGTTAAGATAGGCTTATTCCAATTCATAAATTGATGCAATCCACCAGCCTTTTCCAAAATGGCGGTGCCTGGTCGCAGATATAAATGATAGGTATTGCCTAAAATAATTTGAGCTTGAATATCTCTCTCAAGCTGCTCTTGTGTAACACCTTTAACGGTTCCAATTGTGCCAACAGGCATAAAAATGGGTGTTTCAATTTCACCATGTGCAGTAGTGAGTATGCCGGCGCGAGCCTTTGAATTATTATCTTTCGCAATTAATTGAAATTCCATCTTTAAATATTATTTTTGGCCGCTATGCCTTTATCAATTGATCTCATTGTATTCTTCGTATTTTCATTTTTTGTTGCTATTCAACTTTTTTATTATTTGTTTTTCTTTAGTCGATTAGCTTTTTATAAAAAGAAGGAAGAACGTTTGATGGAACCTAATTTTCCGGTGAGTATAATTGTTTGTGCGTTTAACGAGGAGGCAAATTTAAAGAAAAATCTTCCTTTATTACTTAAACAAAATTATTTCAAAAATAATAGACCTTATTTTGAAGTATTGGTAGTGAACGACAATTCGGAAGATGATACTTTTTATTTATTGAATCAATTGCAAGAACAATATCCTCATTTGCATGTTGTTAATTTAACTCAAGAAGCAAAACTTATTCCCGGAAAAAAATTTCCATTATCGATGGGTATTAAATCGGCTCGCTTCGAACATTTATTGCTCACTGATGCTGATTGTTTGCCCGCTGGAAATAAATGGCTTTCAGAGATGGCCATCAATTTTTCAAGCACCAAAAAAATTGTATTAGGCTATAGTCCATACATTAAACATGAAGGATGGCTCAATAAAAAAATTCGTTTCGAAACTGTACATTCAGCCATGCAGTATTTAAGTTATGCAATGGCAAAAATTCCATATATGGGCGTTGGTCGAAATCTGGGTTATATGCGTGAAATATTTAATAATAATAAAGGCTTTTCATCACATCATCAAATTGTTTCTGGAGATGATGATTTATTTATTAATCAGGTTGCCAATTCATCTAATACAACCATTACAATTTCACCTGATTCGTTCACTTATTCTGAGCCTAAAAAAACTGAAGAAGAATGGCATTATCAGAAAAAGCGACATCTCAGTACTGGTCGCTATTATAAAGGCAAACATAAATTTTTACTTGGGTTATATGCGTTTAGTCATTTTGCTTTTTGGATGAGTTTAATCGCCTGTATAATCTTTCCACATTATGTCATGTATACAGCTATATTATTTGTAACACGATGGCTTATACAGTGGTTTATTTTTCAAACTAATTTCACCTTACTTAAAGAAAAAGATCTTATTAATTATATCTGGATATTTGACATTTGGCTATTATTTTACAATCTAAAAAGTCTGCCTTCAATCTTCATTAAAACAAAAATACATTGGAAATAATTGAAAAATATTTTGCTGACTTTTCAGAAAAACAGCTTGAGCAATTTACGAAATTAAAAGATGTTTATACGCTTTGGAATTCGCAAATTAATGTGATATCTCGAAAAGATATTGATAGCTTATATAGCAAGCATGTGCTGCACTCCTTAACCATAGCTACCACATTTGAATTTAATGATGGTCAAAAAATTTTAGACATTGGCACTGGTGGTGGTTTCCCTGGTATTCCATTAGCTATTTTTTTTCCAGAAGTTCATTTTGTTTTAGCGGATAGTATAAAAAAGAAATTAACCGTTGTTGAAGAAGTTGTAAAAGAATTGAAACTCACCAACGTAAAAACACATTGGGGAAGAGTTGAAGAAATTCGAGAGAAAAATAGTTTCGACTTTGCGGTGAGTCGTGCAGTTGCACCTTTAGGCGATTTGTGGAATTGGGCTAAACCCTTGCTAAAAAAAGGTTCCTCAGGAGATTTCGATAATGGATTAATTTGTTTAAAAGGAGGCGACCTTAACCAAGAAATTTCTGACTCGGGATGCAAGCCTATGATGTGGCATGTTTATGATTTGTTTCGAGAAGATATTTTCATGCAAAAATTCATGCTTTATGTAAAACGCTAATGCCGAAACTTAAGATTCTAGAATATTAAAACTCACAATAAAATTCCTTTCAAGAAAAGCATGGCCACCGTAAAGTAAATTAATAAACCCGTTACATCGACTAAGGTCGCAACAAAGGGAGTAGATGATGCAGCGGGATCGGCCCCTAAACGCTTCAAGAGTAAAGGCAACATCGAGCCCATTAAACTCCCCCATAAAACAACACCAATTAAAGAGCATCCAACCACACCGCCAATACGTAGATAATATTCGCCAAAAGTGGGCGTAAATAAATGCCAAATTGCAATGACAAGAAAGCTTAATACACAAAGAGTAAATCCTAATAATAAGCCTGAAAATATTTCTCGTTTCATAATTCGCCACCAATCGCCAATAGTGACCTCACCCAATGCCATTGCCTGAATAATTAGTGTAGCAGCTTGCGATCCACTATTACCTCCACTTGAAATAATTAATGGGATAAACGTTGCTAGTAAAACAACTTTTGCAATCTGATCTTGAAAATTTGACATTGCCGAAATGGTTAGTAATTCACCAAAGAATAAAATAATTAACCAAACAATTCGCTTCTTGTACAAATTAAATAAACTAACGTCAAGGTAGGGTTCATCAAGCGCTTCCATACCACCAATCATTTGAATATCTTCAGAATATTCCTCTTCAGCCACCCATAAAACATCATCAATAGTAACGATTCCGAGAAGCACGTTGCGATCATCTACAACAGGCAAGGCCACTCGATTGTTCATCTGAAACACACTCATTGTTTCTTTTTGATCATCGTTCACATGTAAAGCAATGAATCGCTCATCCATCAAATCTTGCACTTTAGTGGTTATAGGATCCACTAACAAAAAGTCTCTAATCCGAATATCATCAAGTAAAGTTCCATTTTCATCGGTCACATAAATCACATCAATAGTTTCTGAGCTCTTTCCGTAATCACGAATAAAAGTTAGCACTTGCTCAACTGTCCAATCAGGCTCAACATCCAAATAATCTGGCGTCATTAAACGTCCAACACTTTCCTCAGGATAACCTAATAATGAAAGGGTGATTTTTCTTTCTTCGGGATTCAGATTTTTAATAATCTCCTTAACGGCATTACTTGGGAGCTCACTAAGTAGAGAGGTTCTATCATCGGGTGGCAAATCATTTAAAATTTGAATGATGATATGAGGTGGAAGGGTCTTAATTAAATCCTCCTGTATACCACTATCAATAATTCGAAAAACTGCAAGAGCCCGCTGAAAATCAAGATGTTTAAAAAATATTAGCGACTTTTCAGGATTTTCATTCACAAGCTCAGCTACATCCGAAATATTGAGATCGTTAATTAACTCTCCCAATTCGGTATAAGCATCAAGCTCTATAAGTTTTTCAACCCTTTCAGTAAGCGCGTCTATTTCATCTATCATATAAGCGGCACAAAAATAGGATTATTATTGGCAAATTCTTTAGCATATGTATTAAGTTTAGAAACCTAAAACTGGTCATCATTTGTAGTATTCAGGATATCAACACCTAAGTGTGTTTAATACTAATGATTCGTTTTTGAACAACACACACTCTTTCATTCCAGATCCTCGCCTCATTTTGAAGAAGGAGTGTATGGGCTTTCAATTTAATTCCATGTTGAAGCGTCGGTACCGCAAAACAGTGATCAAAAGATCCATTTTCATTCACGCTCGATCCAAATTTTCAAAAAAAGCTGTAGTATTGTCAATATCACAAATAGATTTTCCGAATTTTACTTCAAATACACTCTTTTTGAGATAAATGCAATAAGAAATCCAAATTTTATGCAAAGATTATTTTTTACTTAAAATTATTTAGTTACTTTCGCACTTCCAAAAAAAATTTAGAACAATGGCTCGTATATGTCAAGTAACTGGAAAAACCCCATTAAAGGGTAACAAAGTATCTTTCTCAAATAAGAAAAGTATTCGTCGTTTTATGCCTAATTTACAGGCTAAACGTTATTTCTTAGCTGAAGAAGACAAGTGGATTACACTTAAATTGACTGCAGATGCAATGCGCACGATCAATAAAAGAGGTTTATTTACAATTGTAAAAGAAATGCGTTTAGCAGGTTCTAAAATTTAATTAGCGTTTAAAAAATAATACAATGGCAAAGAAAGGTAACAGAGTTCAAGTAATATTAGAGTGTACAGAGCATAAAGATTCAAATATGCCTGGTACTAGCCGATATATCACTCAAAAGAACAAAAAAAACACACCAGAACGTATTGAATTAAGAAAATTCAATGCAATCTTGAAAAGATATACAACTCATAAAGAAATAAAATAATTTAAACCATGGCAAAAGCAGCAAAAACCGCACAGAAAAAAGATTTAAAAGCATCAGCAGATGCTAAAAACTGGACGAAAGTGATTCGCGCCGTGCGTAGTCCTAAAACAGGAGCTTACTCTTTCAAAGAAAACATCATTCACAAAGATAAAGTAAACGATTACTTAGCAGGAAAATAATCCTCTTTGTTTAAAACTTTCTAAGCCATCATTCAATTGAGTGATGGTTTTTTTATGCATCAAACAAAGTGAAAATGACTCCTATTCTCTTGTTCTTCGAAGCTATGTTCTGTTGATTCAAGCAACTCAACAGAATCATTTAACATTTCGAAGATTCTATATATCGCTAAGTGCCCATAGTAAGAACTGATTATCTATCCAACCACGATTTAAAATCACCTACCCTGTCTCGACTCACAATTGCAGATTCGCCATCTAATAAAGAAGCATGAACAACCAACCGACTATTGAAATAAGTACTAACCTTATCAATAGATTGTATTGACAATATCACTTTACGATTTATACGAAAAAATGATTCAGGTGAGAGCATTAATTCTAATTGATCTAAGGTATAATCTAAAGGGTAACGTTTACCCATTTGTGTTACTAAAAAAGTCAAACCATCTTGTGTTGTAAAATGCACCACGTCCTCAATTTTTATAGTACCTATATTTGTACCAATTTTTACCATGAATCGAGATTTATATTGCTTAGTCAGTTGATGATATGCATTTGAAAAATTTTCAAGAGTTATTTGATTATCCACCTTGCCATACTTTTTAAACTTTTCTAAAGCTTTATTTAAATCATCAATACCGATCGGTTTCAATAAATAGTCGATACTATTCACTTCAAAAGCCTTGATCGCATATTCACTATAAGCCGTTGTAAATATGATTGGTGTATCAATAATAACTTCTGAAAAAATATCGAAACTCAATCCATCTGCCAAATGAATATCACAAAATATCAGATCAGATTGTAAACCATTCTGAAATAATTCAATGCTCTTTTTAACTGAATCAATCAAGGCAACTATCTCAATTTGATCATCAAGCTTAATTAATAATCTTTGGAGTAAATCCGCTGATAGTTTCTCATCCTCTATAATTACTACTTTCATAAATTTGACAATAAGGGTATACGAACAATAAATTCATGTTCACTTTTTATGATCTCCATTGGTATTTCAGTAAAGTATTTATAGCGTTCTTGAATATTGTTTAATCCTGATTTAGAACTCACTTCATCAGCCATTCTTGCTTTCAAACTATTTCTCACTTCAAGCATATTGTCTTTAATATTCACCCAAACAGATAGAGGAAACTCACCAGAAATTTCGTTATGTTTAATGACATTTTCTATTAGCATCTGTAATGACATTGGAGGAATATAATCTTTCAACTTGTTAGGGTCAATATCTATTTCGAAGTGAATATTCCTATCAAAACGGATTTGAATGAGATAAATATAAGATTCAAGAAATTTCATTTCATCCTCCAACCTTACTAGTTCATTCGTTCGATTATCGAGCAAATACCGATACACCTTTGATAACTGATTAATAAAATCGACTGCTTTATCTTGGTTGATATAAACCAAAGAAGACAAAACACTTAAATTATTAAATAAAAAATGCGGATTAATTTGATCTTTTAAATTTTGTAATTGTGCTTGAACTGTTTCGGTTTTATAACGTTCAACTTCGATCAATGATAATTTCCACCCTTTCAATAATTGCCCTCCAATTTCAAAACTTAAAAGAAGAATTGTAATTAAAAAACTAATATACAAACTTGCTGCCATTAATTTTTTATGTTGCGCATTGAGCCCACATACCCAAGTATCATAAGTTAGCATTAAAACATACAATGCAATTGCACTAAATATCAGAGCAATGGGGAGATGAAATAAAATACGCTTGGTTGTTTTTAAAACCCATGGATATTGAATATTCATCCAATGATCAATCCATAAATTCCCCTCCCAAACTATAATGGTAATTACAATAGCAGCTAGATAATCATAAATTCTTGGATGATTTTGTATCGTATCATATACAGTTGCTTTGAGGAGAATTGCCACCGCAATTCCCACCAATATCATATAAAGAAATCTTGCTTTAGTTTTTAACACGTTTTAAAATTACAATTAGAATTGAATTTTGTATACAAAATTTGGGAAGAGTCCAATTTGATATGAGGTGTTAACCGACTTAGTAACAGGATTATATCTTTGGGCAAACACATTTTTATTATTAGTCACATTTTGAATGTCAAAAAATAATGAATGCGAGAGCTTTCGCTTTTTACTATTGATTACAAAACCTGCTTTAATATCTAGTCTAAAAAAATCAGGATTCCTTTCTGTAAATGCATAGGCATCTCCTTTCAACACCTGATCACGTGCCAATTGGGAAGCAGCCAAATCAACAGGTGTAAAATATCGACCACCCGCCTGTGTCATTTTAATATCAGCTGTTAGCGAGTTTCGTTTTGCTTTGCCTAATTTAATTTCCTTTCCAATGAGTATGTTATAAACGTATTTACCATTGAAGGCTGTATTACGCAACACACCATCACTTCCTTTATATTTCGATTCATAAATTGTACCGGTGATTAAACCATAATAGCCTTTGCTAAAAAACTTTTCAATGGTTAATTCAGCCCCATAATTTGTACCGGTTCCATCATTTTGCAAATATGATTCACCATTCGGATTAAAACTTGCACCTGTATTTAACATTGAGAAACTAGTAGGTGCAATACTTACAGGTACATTCATTAATTTTTGATAATAGACTTCAGTCTTTATTCTCCAATCTTTGGATGGTAGATATTCATAGCCCAACACGAAATGGTGACTGCGAGTAAAACCAAGATCCTTATTGGATTGATCATAGGTGCCATCAGCTTTTAACTCTCTATAAAAATAAACATCGGTAGGTTGCATTTGACTATGTAGTCCATATCCAATGCTGAAAATACTTTTTGATGTAGCGGCAAATCTCAAGCCCAATCTTGGCTCTAGTGATTTTGATTGATTCAACGTAAGTAACTGACCATGTAATCCCGCATTTAAAGTCAACTTATCTGTAAAATTATATTTTGCATGCACAAAGGCTTGCATCAATGTTGTGTAATCATCAAAATCCCATATTTGTTTCCAACTAGGATTAAATTGACGAGATCGGAAAAACAAATTAAGATTCATTACTTCGGCTTGAATACCTGCTTTGACAAATAATTTTGAACTAATTTTTGAATTGTAAGTTGTGTTTATATTATAGTGAATTCGAGTGGCTTTATTTTCAATTATTCGAGCAGGATTGGCATCTGACGACGAAATAGAATCTTCATTATAATCAGAACCAGCGTATGTTCCACCAATAATTGTATTGATATATGATTTTTCATTTAACTTGATAAAATGTTTTAATCCAACCAATGCTAAATCGCTTGTGAAATAACTATCCTTGGTAGGATCAGCAAAAAGATCTTCATCATCTACCTTATCATGTTTGAATTCTATTTTACTGGTTCCCCCCAAACCAAATAAAGTAAATCGCCCTAATTTAGAATTTCCACTTGTAATTTTAAAAGATAAGTCTTGATAAAAAGGAGTGGCCGTTGTGCCAATTGAGAGTCCGATCGCTTGAGCAATTCCTGTAAAAGAATATCTATAGGCAATTAAATAAGATGAACCTTTTTCTTTATTGATTGGACCTTCGGTCATGGCTTCTAAACCTGTAAGCATACCAAACTGAATGGTATGTTCTCTTTTATCGGAATTCCCTTTCCGAAAACCTAAATCAAAAACACCTGCATTAGCATTGCCATATTCAGATGGAAAAGCGGATGTAAAAAAGTCGGAGCTTTTCAGCATATTCGTATTAAGTGCACTCACTGGCCCTCCCGTTGTGCCAACTGTTGAAAAGTGATTTGGATTGGGAATATTCATCCCTTCAATTCTCCATAACACACCAGTTGGCGAATTACCTCGAATTACAATATCATTGCGTGAATCATCTGGTGTACTTACCCCTGCAAAATTAGCGGCCAAACGTGCAGGATCGGCTCGTCCTCCTGCATATCTATTTACTTCCTCCATCGAAAAAGTTCGAGCACTTACAGATGACATCTCATTGATGGGTTTATTTTTTAGATTTGCTTTTACAACTGCCGATTTTAAATTTTTCACATTCTCTTCCATTGCAATTTCTAAAAACACTTCCTTTCCAGAAGTAACCACCACATTAGGAATCATCATTTCTTTATAGCCAATATAAGTAACTCTTACATCATATCGCCCTGGCATCACATTTTGAATAACAAATTTCCCATTCGCATTCGTCGTTCCTCCTAATAATGGGTTTGTATTCAGCAAAGAGATACTAGCTCCAATAATTGGAGATTGAGACTGTTTATCAATCACAATTCCTTTTACAGTTTGGGTATTATTTTGTGCAAATACAACAGAAAAAGGGGCTAATAAAATGAGTAATAAAAATTGTGATAAAATGTTTTTCATATTTTGAAATTTAGAATGCAATACTAATTTTACAAATTCAATATCACAATGATGTAAACCTTGAATTGTAGAAATTGTTACTTGAATTGTATTGAACTTCAAAATTCGTTGACAAATTTTAATATTTCCATGTAAATTCGCAACAAAAATAATTACATGAAGAAGATTTTACTTCCCCTTATTTTGAGCTTACTCACATTGGTAACAGCTTGCAAAAAGGATACTTGTGACGAAGCCGAATCAAGTATAGTAGCCAGTGCTTCAGAAATCACTACAATTCAAAATTATTTAACGGCCAATAGTTTAACAGCAACTCAACATAGTAGTGGATTTTTTTACAATATCATTACGCAAGGAAGTTCAACAACACCTACACTTTGTGCTAGCGTAACTGTGAGATATAAAGGCACTTTACTTAATGGATCTGTATTTGATGAAAGTACCACCAATGTTTCATTCCTGCTAAAAAACCTTATCGTTGGATGGCAAAAAGGAATTCCATTAATTCAAAAAGGTGGTAAGATCAAACTTTATCTACCGCCAAGTTTAGGTTATGGTAGTTCATCATCAGGAAGTATTCCGGGGAATAGCACGCTCATTTTCGACATCGAATTAATCGGTGTTGAAAACTAAAAAGTCTATTTAAAACCCTAATTATTTAGCTTTTCTTCTTTCGTTTTACATAAGCATCCACAGCAGCAATTGCAACCATATTTACAATTTGTCGTACACTACTACCCAATTGTAAAACATGAACAGATTTGTTTAATCCAAGTAAAATCGGACCAACTGCCTCAGAATTGCCAAGTTCCATCATTAAATGATAGGCGATATTACCTGCCGCTAAATTTGGAAAAATAAGAATGTTTGGACTGTTATTGATTAAAGTACTGAACGGAAAATTCTCTTTCAACAATTCATTATTAAATGCTACACTTCCTTGCACCTCTCCATCAACAATAATATCTGGATGATTCTCATGCAAAATGGTTACAGCTTCTTTTACTTTTTTTGCTTCCGCTAAACTACTAGATCCAAAATTAGAATAAGAAAGCATGCCCACCCTTGGCTTGATATTTAAATTGCGTAAGTTTTCAGCCGCTAATAAAGTAATTTCAACTAAATCTTGTGCTGTAGGAAACTCATTAATGGTTGTATCTGCAAAACAAATTGGACCTTTTTTGGTTAGCATCACATACATACCGGCAATTTTATTCACCTTTTTATCAACGCCAATAATTTCTAAAACTGGGCGAAGTGTATCAGGATATTTGCGTGTTAAACCTGTAATTAATGCATCTGCTTCGCCATGTTCAACCATCATACAACCATAATAATTTCTTTCACGCATGATCTTTCTGGCTTCATATAAATTATATCCTTTTCGATCTCGTTTTGAAAATAGTTTATCTCCAAATAAGTTTCGTTTTGATTCATTCTCATCTGATTTCGGATCAATAATTTCAACACCTGGCAAGTCTAAACCATTTTCTTTCATTATGGTTTTGATGCGTTTTACATTACCTAGTAAAATAGGAATAGCAATACCTTCGTCTTTAACTAATTGAGCAGCTTTTAAGGTCTTAAAGTTTTCAGCATCCGCAAAAACAACCTTTTGTTTGTATTGCTTGGCCTTATTAATAATCACTTTTAAAATATTATCATCGCTTCCTAAACGATTCTGTAATTCTTCTTCATATTTTGCCCAATCAGGAACAAGTTGAGCCACCTTACTTTTTACGGCGGCTTTTGCAACGGCTAAAGAAACCTCAGGTAATAAACGAGGATCCATTGGCTTAGGAATGATATAAGTAGGACTATACGTTAGATTTTTTTCTTGATAAGCCATATTGACTAAATCGGGTACTGGCTTTTTGGCTAGAGCGGCTAGCGCTTTTACGGCAGCAAGTTTCATCTCTTCGTTGATCGTTTTTGCTCGAACATCAAGCGCTCCACGAAATATATATGGAAATCCAAGTACATTATTCACCTGATTAGGATAATCACTTCTTCCCGTAGCCATAATAACATCAGGTCGAGTAGCGATTGCAGTTTCATAATCTATTTCAGGATCCGGATTGGCGAGGGCAAACACAATTGGATTTTTAGCCATTCCTTTCAGCATTTGAGCTTTCACAATGCCACCTTTTGAAAGGCCAATAAAAACATCAGCTCCTTTCATAGCTTGTTCAAGTGAAGTAATTTTTCGCGACGTAGCATATTTACGCTTCATTGCATCAATATCATTACGCGATTTCGTAATAGCGCCTTTACTATCAAACATCACAAAATTCTCAATTTTTGCGCCCAATTTTACATACAAATTACAACAAGCCATAGCAGATGCACCTGCACCACTTACCACAATTTTTACATCCTTTAATGATTTACCTTGCAATTCAACAGCATTTAATAAAGCGGCAGAAGAAATGATAGCCGTACCATGCTGATCATCATGCATGATAGGAATATTGAGTTCCTTTTTTAAACGTGTTTCAATTTCAAAACATTCTGGAGCTTTGATATCTTCTAAATTAATGCCACCAAAAGTTGGTTCCAAAGCTTTTACTACCCGAATAAACTCTTCAACATCTTTGGTATTTAATTCAATATCGAAGACATCAATATCAGCATAAATTTTGAAAAGCAACCCCTTTCCTTCCATTACGGGTTTGGAAGCCAAAGGACCAATATCACCTAAACCTAATACTGCCGTACCATTTGATATCACAGCTACTAAATTCCCTTTTGCGGTGTATTTATAAACATCATCAGGATTTTTTGCAATTTCACGACAAGGTTCTGCCACACCTGGCGAATAGGCTAATGCTAAATCTCTTTGCGTTTTTGTATCCTTAGTTGGAATGACTTCAATTTTACCTGGCCGGCCTTTTGAATGATATTCAAGGGCATCATTTTTTCGAATCTGTTTCTGCATTATATCTAAACTATGTGAATAATAATTGTAATTTTCTGACCGTGAAAATACGTTAGGAATAAGATTATTTATAATATAATTTTCGCTTCTTTATCGCAAATAATTGAATCGTGTTTTTATTTTGAATCAGTCAATACAATTCATTAGCGTTTAATAAATTTTATTAAATAATACAAGTACGAAAAATTAGATAGTTTATTTCACGTAGATTAGTTCATACATTTATTTGAATTGTCAACACTTCTAAAATAGCACCGCAATTACAAAATAAATTGCAATTCATTTTAGATGACATTTAGGCAATACTATAACAACTGAATGATGCGAACCAACCTTATCTTTTTCGACTTAATCAATCTTTAAAGCTTGCATTTCATTCATTATAATTTATTTAAAAATAAAAAATCGAGGCAAGTAAATAAATATTTCTTGCCAAGATTTTTCAAGGTTGAATCGCTTAGGTTATAAACTTTTGTTCTTTTATTTGCTATCAACTGATTGAAGCGATTCATGGTTAGTAGGTCAAATGATAGTTCGTTAATGAAAGTTGAGTTTGGTTAGGGATTCTAATTTCATTCATAAAACTTAATTCAAAAAGATGACTTTAAGATTCAAAATATAAGATACGATTTTGAAGCCAATATCCATTTTCAAGAGAGCTTTAATTATTTCATTTTTGCTACTGATTTTATTTTTTTGTTTCAATCAGAATTCAAATATAAAATACAACTAAGAGCTGCACAAGAGTTAATGTATAAGTCGGGAAATTATTGTATAAATCGGGATTTTAAAACATAGAATGGGAAACCAAAATTATCAAACCAAGCATTAAAGGAATAAAAAAAATACCCCCAATTTTTACTTCACAGAAGGAATGTATTCATATACAACCTCATAGGGTTGATGTTTACGATTTCGATCAATTTGTCCAATTTCTAAATCTTTAGACTGTGGTGTTGGATCGCACATTGAATAGGTTTTCCCATTGAAAATAATTGGTTTGCCTATTGGATGATCGAATTGAACTGCAATAGTAACATGAGTTGGATAAAGTAAAACAATCATCGGAAGATTATAAATTTCCTTCACAAGATAGAAAAACAATGCAGCACGATCATCACAATCACTATGCTCATATAATAGCGTTTGTTCTGGAGATAGTCGTTTTTCTTTTCCGAAATTAATTTGATCATTCTCGTAAAGAAATGAATATCTTGTAAATCGCATCAAATAATCGACACCATTTGTTTGATTTAAGTCTTGGATATTCTTTTTTAATTCAGGTATGAGTGAACTATAAGTTTCTTTACTAAGAGGAATATTAAAATAGGTTTCAAAATCAGCAACTGGATAATTAGTAAACATATTTTTTACTTGTGTATTCAATTTTACTTTAAAATGATACACCTTATCTTGATAGTTAAATTGCAATTCTTTTATCTGATAATCGTCTGGCCTAAAATCGGGTAATTGTGTGATTTTATATGAGAAGGATTTATTTGCGTCCTCAATTCGCAATCTTGTTTCAACCACAATTTCTTTTTCAAAATCTATTTTGCCATAATCGTGATAATTTAAGCAGACATACTGTTTTTCATCCCGTTTAAAAAACGGAATACCATAAATATTATCATCACTGCGAACATAAAATAATAAATTCTTTTCACTATAGGAAAGTGTTGCATCATATCCACTCTTAGCAAGTAAAAACCATTTATATAAAGTATATCTGTGATAATTCTCACTCTTAGGACTTATCGCTTGTGCAGTAGAACGTATCAATTGATAATATAGCCAATCATTTAGCTGATACTTATTTTGAAAAGATTTTAGTGCTTGAATGATGGGGAGATAATCTGATTCATTTACTTGGTTATAAAATGAATGAATCAATTCATCGCTAAGATTTCCATCTGCCTTCACAAAAAATTTCTCATCCACCTTCATTTGCAATGAATCGCCCAAAAAAAATACATGAATACTTCTTGCTTGCGATGCATTTATTGAAATAGCGGAAAGTGCTATTAAAAAAATTATATGCCGAATTGTATTAAACATGATTTATTCATGTAAATGTACAAAACTTAACAATAAGATAATATTAAGTTTTTTGATACTAATTTAAAGAGCAAGACTAGTATTTTAAGTTGTATTCGTCTTCAATGATTACAACGAATCAGTGTTAGGCAAAAAAAAACGCCACAAAATGTGGCGTTTCGATAATTATTTTGAAAGAATTATTTCATTCTTTTTTCTTTGATACGAGCTGATTTACCTGAGCGCTCACGTAAATACAATATTTTTGCGCGACGAACACGACCTACTTTATTCAATTCAATTGATTCAATATTTGGCGATTGAACAGGGAATGTACGTTCAACACCGATATTGTCACTCATTTTTCTAACAGTAAAAGTTTGTGTAATTCCAGTCCCTTGACGCTTTAGACAAACACCTTTAAAAGTTTGGATACGCTCTTTGTTTCCTTCAAGAATTTTATAATTCACAGAAATACTATCTCCAGCCTTAAAATTAGGCACTTCTTTAATTGTCGTAAGTTGATCTTGAACAAATTTTATCGCTTCTTGCATGACTTTGTAATTTTGGAAGTGCGAAAGTAGTGTATTTTGCTAATAAATAAAATTTTTATTTCGTGTTTGTTAAAAACTATTTTTCTGTTCGAAGAGACCTATTGCTGGCTCTAATAAAAAAGCCGTTCACAACGATGAACGGCTTTTTGCTCTTTTTTATGAATTAAGGAAAAATACCTAATTCCATATAAGACACGCCTACTTTATTAATTGAATTAACAAAAGCAGCTGTTCTCATATCTGTAATTTTTTTGTTCTTCATCCAAATATCACGAATTTCATGATATGATCCCATCATGGTATCTTCTAATCCGCTATGAACTAAATCAACCTCGTCAGGACCATGAAGTATAATACTTCTTTCAGCTTTTGATACCTTTTTGCCTGTTAAACTTTCGATTGAACCAAGTATACTTGTGTTCATATTTTCGCTGAAGCGCTTTTCCATACGGCCATATCGAACATGACTTAAATTTTTCAACCATTCGAAATATGAAACTGTAACGCCACCTGCATTAATATACATATCAGGCACAACAACAACTCCTTTCTTATTTAAATTGCATCAGCACCAGGTGTTAATGGTCCATTTGCGGCTTCAGCAATAATACGAGCTTTTACGCGTGGTGCATTATCATCGTTGATTACATTTTCAAGAGCAGCAGGAATTAAGATATCACATGCCAATTCAAGTGCTTCTGAAGACTTTTTATGATTTTTAGCACCAGGGAAATTTAAAATAGATCCTGTTTTTTTACGGAATGCAACAACGGCTTCAAGATCCAAACCTTTCGGGTTAGATATAGCGCCTTCATACTCTGCAATACCCACAATTGTAGAACCAGCTTCTTGAAAATATTTCGCAGCATGATATCCTACATTACCTAGTCCTTGTATCACAACTGTTTTATCAGCAACACCCACTGTCATACCTAACTTTTTCATCATTTCGGTATCGTCACACATTTCACGTACACCAAAATAAACACCTAAACCTGTTGCTTCGGTACGACCACGAACACCACCTTGAGTTACTGGTTTACCAGTTACACAACCAGCAGCATCAATTTCGCCTGGACGTAAGCTACTATAGGTATCAACGATCCAACTCATTTCACGTGGACCGGTTCCGTAATCAGGAGCTGGTACATCAATACCAGGTCCTATAAAATTTTTCTTTACTAATTCTGCAGTATATCGACGTGTAATTTTTTCTAAATCATAAACAGCCAATTCTTTCGGATTGATTTTGATACCACCTTTAGCTCCACCAAATGGTACGTTCACAATAGCACATTTATAGGTCATTAATGCCGCCAATGCCATCACTTCATCTTGATTCACATCCATACTAAAACGGATACCACCTTTTACAGGTAGTTTGTGATGCGAATGTTGTACACGATAGGCTTCTATAACTTCTACCTTCTCGCCTATTTTAACAGGAAATTTCATGCTGTAAACACTGTTACAAGCTTTAATTTGATCCAAAATTCCTTTATCCTTGATATCGGTGAATGGAGCTGCTTTATCGAAATTGCGTTCTACGCTTTCAAAAAAGCTGTAATGTGAGGCGGTTGGTTTTGATGCTTTAGCCATGTTATATAAATTTTATTATTTGAGGTTTAAAAAATTAATTATTTGATTTCTTGTTTTCTAATTTATTAAGTTTCCTTTCGATACGCACGAGAAGAAAAATAATGCCCGCAAAGATAGTTACCAATACCAAAACCACAAGGTAAATTTTACCATTCTGATGAAGGAGATCGGCCATTTCAACTTTGTTAGGATTTAAGTCTTGGGCTTTACCCACAAGATTTAAAAGCATTAATACTAAAATGACAATATATTGTTTGAAAATTTTCATATAAAAAGTTCTGGGTTCTCAAGTTTCTTAGTGCGATATCTTAAATCAAATATCCATACGCCAAGCAATATCCAACCTATCATTGCTGGAATTGATAATTTTCGAAATTCAGCTGCTTGGGTATACAGTGCTTCAAAAGGTTTGCTATCTGTTCCAGGATGTAACGATTTAAAATGTGCCGGTATGATAAATAATAACGGAACTAAAAGTGCAAAAGCAAAAACATTATAAACGGCTGCAAGTCTTGCTTTTTTATTTTCATCCTTTACAGAATTTCGTAACACTAAATAGGCAAAATATGTCAATAGGCATAAAGCAGCTCCAACTTGTTTTGGATCGTTACTCCATGGTGCGCCCCATGCAATATTAGCCCATTCCATTCCAGTAATCATTCCAAAACAGCCAAATACGATGCCTACATTTACAAACTCTTGAGATACAATATCATCCTTTATTTGATTTTTCCTTAAAAATTTAAGTGCATAAATCGATGAGACTAAAAAGCAAACAATCATTACATACCACATTGGTACATGATAAAATAAATTTCTGGCAGATTCATTTAATTTAGGAATGGCTGGAATTGGCATTAAAATACCACCCGTAAAAATATAGAGTAAAAGAAGTGCATAAAGTATTTTCCACCAATATTTAGCCATACAAAAATGTGGGTGCAAATATAGGAGATAGAATTTAGTAATCTGAATTTAGATATAGGTAATTCCTTAAACCAAGCTAATTTATTTTATCATTTGAAACAGACATCCATCTAAATCCAATGAAAGCAATTAAAGCAATGGCAGCTAGAACAAACCATAAAACATTAAATCCGAAATGCTCAATCACATTCGCACCCACCATTGGCGCAAGTATTTGCGCTATCGACCAGCTCATTGAATACAAGGCCATATACTGTCCCATTGTAGCTTTGGGCGCTTTAGTGATCGCATAAGTACTCATAAATGGCATGGCAAACATTTCAGACAAAGTAATTAAACCCATACTTATGACCAATATAAAGATGCCGTGAAATGGTACTAAAATCAAAAATCCACCAATTAAAAGCATAACTCCCAACGAAATAAAATTAAACTTGGTCCATTTATTTTGAATATAGTAAATTAAGAACATTTCGATGACAGCTACCCCAATTCCATTAAACGCCATTAGCCACCCTATATGCTTCTCACTTAAATAATATACATTTTTATAATAGAGAGGTAAGGATGTAAAAAATTGAAAAAAGGCTGTTGCATACAAGGTTGTAAAAACTAGAAACGCAAGATAAAATTTATCCTTGTATGGATTTGTTGGTATTCTTTTTTCTTCATCAACATTATTGTGATCAACGAATTCTTTTTCTTGTATAGCGTCCCTATGTATCATGCTTGGCTTAGGTAAGACCAAGAATATAAATATCGCTGCAAAAATGCATGTCAGGCCATCTGCTATAAATAAAAACTTGTAACTGATGGTGGCTAATAGTCCACCTAAAATTGGACCAATTGTAAAACCTAAATTCATTGCTAATCTGTTTAATGCAATTGCTTGAGGATAACTATCTTTACTTGAGTAATTTGAAATAGATGCAGAATTTGCTGGCCGAAAAGCATCTCCAGTGGCTGTAACCATGAATGTAAAAAAAGCAATGAGCCAATAGCTTTGCATTTGACCAAGAATGAGGAGCATAATACCACTTAACAATAGACTCCAAACCATAACTGGAAAATAGCCTATTTTATCAACAAGCTTGCCCCCTATAAATGCACCAACTAAAGAACCAATACCAAACATTGCCATAACAACACCTGCTTGAGG
>DAOOQH010000036.1:0-19150 GCA_035388625.1 Chitinophagaceae bacterium
AATACAACTTTCGGCAACAAACAAAATATGGCGGCGCTAATTAAAATATATAATTTCACCCCAAAATATCTTGACATCCTATACAAAATCAAATTCAAGGATTTTGAACGAAACATAGTGTTTATTTTATTATTTACAATATTCAAAAATTGTGACATAGCCGTTCTATTAAATTCCTCAATATCTTCAAATTCTTTTCAGACTGAATTTATTTTGATCTAAAATTAGAATGACAGAAATATTAAACATGACTAAACACATGAATTACCTTAATGGATGTATGAAATGCAAGTCTGAATGATTTAACGGTAAACATAAATCTCTCAAAATCAACTAGAAAGGCAATATAATTCCAATGTAAAATGGTAGCAGACCATTTCTTATCCCGAAAGCTTTCGCATAGGTATCATGCTAAGAAATGATATTTTGGGGCTATCATCAAAAGAATCAACACTCATCAATGTTCCGGCTATCATTCCAAGCCTTCATTTCGCTCCGTTTCACTACTCTCCATTCAGGGCTTTACATTCTATCCGGCAGCCTCTCAGCTTTTAATTATCCTTCAACAGTTCTAAGAAAAAAAGTTGCACTTATTCTAGCCAAATCTATTTTACAAATTGTTTCATCAAAGAGCCAACAAAATTAACTCGACCTGCATGCGAAAACTTTCAAGAGTTTAATATCGATTAAATATTTTTTTTAGACCGATTCGTTTGGTCTTATATAAAAATCTAATAGGCATAAAAATTTGAGTGGTTCCGAAGTTTGGCAGTTGTGTATAAATAAAGAAAAGATTAGACTAAAACTTAGTCATAGCAAGCTTGAGTGCATTGTATTGCCTTACGAATGCTTATCCTTAATGTCTAAGTTTTATTCGAGTTACGAAAACGAATTTCAATTCTTTAAGCTTTTCTAAAAACGGCTATCAGGTGAACCAACTTAAGCTAATTGTCAATTTTATTTGATCATCTAACTTAAATTCAGTGTCAGTATTATTTCAATCCCGCATTTTTCAAATAAGGTTCAATCATCATTTCATGTCCAATGAAATCCTTAAATGCTTTATTTAAATCAACACTATTACCGACCGATAAAATGTATTTACGAAATCTCTCCCCATTTGCACGCGACATTCCACCATTGGCCTTTAACCAGTCAAAGGCATTATAGTCAAGCGTCTTCGACCATGTATAAGCATAATAACCAGCTGAATATCCACCACCCCATATATGCGCAAAATAAGGTGTATGATATCGAGTTGGAACTTCGTAAACATATAAACCATATTTTTCTAAAGCGGCCTTTTCAAATTCGAGTGCTGGTTTTATCTCCGACTCATTTTCGATACTATGCCATGCCATATCAAGTGTGGCAGCAGCTAATAATTCTGTAACCTCATAACCTTTATTAAATGTTTCGGCTTTTTTAATTTTATCTATTAATGTTTGAGGAATTACCTTTTTCGTTTTGTAATGAAACGCATAGTTTTTTAAAATGATTGGATCTAAAGCACAATGCTCATTTATTTGCGAAGGGAACTCTACATAATCGCGAGGCACCGCTGTTCCCGACAAACTTGGATATTTTTGATTGGCAAACAATCCATGTAATGTGTGACCAAATTCGTGAAACATGGTCGTTACATCATCGAAAGTAATGAGTGATGGATTACCATTTGCAGGTTTTGAAAAATTAAATACATTCACAATTACTGGTTTTTGTTTTAAATAATGTGACTGACTCACAAAATTATTCATCCAAGCACCACCACTTTTGTTATCGCGTGTATAAAAATCAAGATAATAAATAGCCATCGACTTACCATCTTTATCAAAAACTTCATAAGCCACTACATCTGGGTGATAGACTGGCAAATCTTTTCGAACCTTAAACGTGATACCATACATTTGTTTAGCCGCGAAAAACACACCCTTTTCAAGCACCGTGGTTACTTCGAAATAGGGTTTAATTTCTTTCTCATCTAAATCATACTTTGCTTTACGAACCTGCTCCGAATAAAAATTCCAGTCCCATGGTGCCAATTTAAAACCACCATTTTGTGCATCAATCACAGATTGTATTTCTTTTGCTTCTAGTTTGGCTTTCTCTACGGCTGGTGTTGCAATTTTAGCTAATAAGTCCATTGCATTGGCAGGTAATTTTGCCATTTGATCTTGCAATCGCCATTCGGCAAAACTTTTCTTTCCCATCAAATTGGCTTTTTGAAGTCGCAACTTTGCCATTTGTTCTAATACAGCACGTGTATCACCACTATCACTTTTCTCAGCTCGAGTCCACGAAGCGTTAAATATTTTTTCTCGTGTTGTTCTATTTTTCAAACTTGGCAATAACGGTTGTTGGGTTGTATTAAGTAATCCTATTAAATACTTATTCTCATATCCTGCTTCTTTTGCTTTGGCTTTTGCGGCAGATAACTCATCACTACTCAAACCATCAAGGTCTTTTGCATCATCAAATAAAACAGCACCGTTTTTTCGGGCAATTAAAATTTTATTTCCAAAAAGAGTGCTTAATGTAGCGAGTTCTTCATTAATTTTTTTCATTTTATCCTTATCTTCTGGAGATAAGTTTGCACCAGCCAATTCGAAATTTTGAATATAAAATTCCATCAAACGTTTGTCTTCACCTTTAAGAAGAGAGATATCAACGGCTTTCAAACGCTTATACAATTTTTCATTTAAATAGAGCTTGTCGGTATGCGCAGAAAAAATTGGGGCATAGTCTTCTTCAATTTTTTGTAAATCAGGATTTGTATTAGAGCCAGTCAGGTTATAAAAAATACCAGTGGCCCTGTTATAGTCTTCGCCGCTTCTTTCAATTGCCAATGCTGTATTTTCAAAAGTTGGCTTAGCGGTATTATTTGCAATTTTTTCAATCTCGGCATCATGCATCTTCAGGGCATAGTCAAACGCAGGTCTAAAATGTTCATCCTTTATTAAATTAAAAGGAGGTGCTTGGTATTGCAATTTACTTTTTTGCAAAAGAGGATTGGTCATTACGATTGATTTATTCTGCGCGTAATTGAAATGTGGATTTAAAAGAATGGCACAAAAAAATAAACTAAGTACCGTTACAAAGATTTTGCTGTGAAGATGAATCATGAAAAATTAATTTTAAGATTCAAAGGTAAACATTCTGAATGAGAGTTCATGAGCAAGTCTAGTCCTTCAATTCGTGTTTCTTATTTTAATTGTAATTATGGGAAATATCAAATAATGGATGAAACGAAATTCATCATTGAAAACTAATTTAATTATTTCTATTGAAGCAATAATAGGAAAAAGAAAATTTAATCAGCATCTTGCAACCTCATGGCGCTTAACCAGCATAAATACTATATCATAAACAAACCAAGTAATATGGTTTCGCAATTTATTAGTCCAGATAAAGTAAAATTACTTGGTCAACTTGATTATGAGTTTCCAGAAGGTATACATGCAATAGGTCGACTTGATAGCGCTTCTGAAGGATTGCTTATATTAACTACAAATAAAAAAGTGACCAAACTACTTTTTGAAAGTAAAATCCCACATCGACGAACTTATCTGGTGCAAGTACTGCAAATTGTAACAGATGAAACTTTAGTAACGCTCCGAAATGGTGTGAGCATTCGTATTAAAGGTGATATACAGTGGACCACAAGTCCATGTGAGGTTGAGATCGTTGACAAACCCCTAGCTCTTTTTAAAGCTGAAAATGAACTTCTCGATTTTATTCCACATACTTGGTTATTAATTACTTTAACCGAAGGTAAATTTCATCAAGTACGAAAAATGGTCAATGCAATGCGTCATAAATGTCGACGATTAATTCGAGTTTCAATTGAAGATTTACAACTCGGAGATTTACAACCAGGGCAAGTAAAAGAAATTGAAGAAGATGATTTTTTTGAATTACTAAAAATAAAAAGATAGAAGCGAATAAGAATTACCTAGTTTATTTTCTATTTCGCTGGCGAGGGTTTGTAACCCGTACCTTATTTATTTTTGGCAAAGGTTCCAAACCTGCGCCAGCCATTCTAAAACAATGCCAGTTTATAGAATACAACTCTATTTAGTTGGGCTCTGCTGGCGCGGGTTTGTAACCCGTGCCTTATTTCCTTTAATCCCGTGCCTTATTTATTTTTGACACAGGTTGCAAACCTGCGCCAGCCATGCTAAAACAATGATCAGTTTATAGAATACAACTCTATTTAGTTGGGCTCTGCTGGCGCGGGTTTGTAACCCGTGCCTTATTATTTTTGACACAGGTTACAAACCTGCGCCAGCCATTCTAAAACAATGACCATTTCACTCCATGGTTTGTGTCCTCACAAAACATGACTAGATAAAATTTAATATACAGTAACACAGAACCTCAAAATTCTCTGCTGGCGTGGGTTTGTAACCCGTGCCTTAATTATTTTTGACACAGGTTGCAAACCTGCGCCAGCCATGATAAAAGAATGACCAGTTTATAGAATACCCAGAACCTCAAAATTCGCTCGTTTATAGAGACACAAACCTAATTGTAACGCACAAGATAGAAAATAGAGAAGAATACCAAGTGGCAACGATAGAAGTGGCACCCCGGATCATGCGCTTTGGCATGAACGGAGTAAAACGGATAGCGTGTCTGCCACCCTAAAAATTAATTCACTTTATTTAGCCTTGGTTGTTTTAAATTCCTTCTTGAACGCTTTACAAATAATTTTTGCTACATCGCGACCTTGGTTAATAGCTACTGGCAATCCCCCTCCTGGCCGCCCCCAATGACTTGCATAAAAAAACGATTTTAGTTTTGGAAGGGTAAACTTAACGGGCGGCGAAGCCACAATATTTTCGCCTGGCAACCAACCTTGTGCGCTTCCTTGCCAGCTATTGGTATAACGCAAAATAGTTGCAGGTGTTGCAAAATCACTTACTTCGATATCATCTTTAATTCCAGGAAACTTAAGCTCTAACAGGGCAATTAAATCATTTACAAATTTTGTTTTTACTTCACGATATTGAGGTCGATTATTCTTTCGTAAGTCAATCCAAAATTTTCCATTGGTTGTATAAAAACTACATGCCATTACGGTTTTACCTTCTGGGGCTAATGTAGGATCATAATTATAAAAATGCACTTCCAAACGTTCCCAACTTGTGCCACATGGCGACTCTAATTTTATAGTTGTAGGGAAACGAAGAAAATGAGGATACTCTTTATATGTTTTTTTCAAGCCAAACGAAACTAATAAGACTGAGTAGTATACATCAATTACTTTGCCTTCACTTAGTTTTCGCATTTTATCAGTTACATAATTACCTTCTAAATATTCGAACATCGTTTTATACCAATCTGCAGATGAAAGTACCGCATCAGAAGCATGAAAAATATCGTTTCGAACAACAAGTCCGACGGCTTTATCATTTTCAGTAACAATTTTTCTAACAGGTGTTTTGTAATGAATTTTTCCTCCTAACGAAATATATTTCTCTTCAATTTTTTTTGCCCAAGCCAAGGAGCCTCCAATAGGATAGCCCGCGCTTTTTTTATCAAATACAGCTTGCGGAAAATTAAAAACCAACATCTTTACTTCATTTCCATCATAAATTAATTCGAAAGCTTCACGTAAAAAAGGACTTTTAAACTTTCTTGCCAAATCATAATTACTGACTTTGCGTTGTTTATTTAAAATGAATAAAAATTTTAAATACCTCGACATTTTTATACCTCTCACAATCGAAGGAATTAAAGGTAGTTTATCCATTACAGGTGGCAAATCATAATTTTGCAAAACCCGAATATCTTGAATAAACGAGTTAATCACTTTTTCATCTTCAGGTGATAGGTCAATCATGTATTCCCTAAGCCGATCTAAATCATTGTACATGGTAAAAACCTTGTTGCCATATTTATCTGAATTCTTATTTAGCTCAATATGTAAACGAATTTCATGATGATGAAATTCAATAGGCTCAAGGTTCAATAATTCAGACCACATATGATAAAATCCACTTCCTTTATCTGAACCTAAAATCCAATGAACACATCCATCAATTGTAAATTCACCTTTATCCCAACTTGTACAAAGTCCACCTGGAATGGAATGCTTTTCGAATATTTGGGTTTCAAATCCATTCATTTGCAAATAACATCCTGCACAAAGCCCACTTATTCCAGCTCCTATAATATTAATCGTGGGTTTTTTTGAGACGTTTAAACTCGTTGGATTTTCGTTCATTTTCTTGGCTGACAAATATATGGAATAAAAATAAAGTTGTGCAACTAGGGTAAATAAAATAAGTCCTTCAAATTGAACATATTATTGAGAGATCAAGAAGTTTGATTAGGTCGGTTAAACCCAGATTCAGCATTAGAAATACTGAAACGATAAAGTAATTGTAATTTAGCATTTTATCAATTGCTAAAACAATTACTAAATCGGGATAACCCCAACTAACACGCTAGTCTTTTCCTTTGTCAAAGCCTATCGCATAATTTGGGTTAAAGGTGTACTATCGTGTTTGCATTAATCTTTGTTGGGACAACAAACCTTCTGCAAATAGTTGTCAATTCAGACTTCTTGGCTTTTAAGCTATTTTGTTCTATATTCGCGCCCTCTAAAATTAGTCATGTCGAGCGAGACCATTGTTCAAATTGAAGATCTCATAAAGATATTTACAGATGCTGATGAGCCTGCTGTCAAAGGTGTTTCATTAAACATTCATAAAAATGAAATATTTGGCCTACTTGGTCCAAATGGCGCTGGCAAAACAACAATTATATCTATTCTTTGCGGACTTTTTTCACCCACCAATGGCAAAGTAATAATTGATGGGTTAGATTTATATGTTGATATAAAAAGCATAAAAAAAATTATTGGTGTTGTACCGCAAGATATTGCCTTATACCCAACCCTAACAGCCATCGAAAACCTTGAATTTTATGGTGCGATGTATGGACTGTCAGGTAAAGACCTACGTGATAAAATATCAAAATGGCTTGAAAAACTTGGTTTAACAAAAGCTGCTCATCGTAAAATAGAAACTTATTCGGGTGGGATGAAACGTCGAGTTAATTTAATTGCAAGCATTTTACATCAACCAAAAATATTATTTTTAGATGAACCAACGGTAGGTGTAGATGTGCAATCGCGAAATGTGATTATTGAACATTTGAAAGAATTGAATGCTGAAGGAACAACAATTATTTATACTTCACATCATTTAGAAGAAGCTGAGAATTTCTGCACTGAAATTGCTATCATTGATTATGGTGAAATATTGACTCAGGGAACCCCAGATGAATTAATAGCAAACACACCTAATTCAACAAATTTAGAAGATGTGTTTTTAAATCTAACCAAACGTAAACTAAGAGATTAATGAAAAATAAACTTTTAGCGACCATTAAAAAAGAAATCCTGATTTTAATTCGGGACAAGGTTGGGTTATCGATTTTATTCATCATGCCCATGATTTTAATTTTGGTAATGACGTTAATTCAAGATTCTGCATTTAAAACGATTAACGAAAAAGGAATTCCAATTGTATTGGTTGATAATGATAAAGACACTTTAGGCGTTTCGATTTATAAGGGATTAAAAAATTCATCTCTTTGCTTTTTAAGCGATTCAATTGATGGCAAACCCGCAACATCTGAATCAGCAAGAAATGCAGTAGCAAAAGGCAAATTTTTAATTGGCATTGTCATTCCCAAAGGAGCAACGAATGCAATCAGAAAAAATGTATTAGGTTTAGTTGGTGAAACAATGAATACCAATATTGTTTCAAAAAATGCTAAGGATGAGTCAATTGATTCGGTGAACATTATCTTTTATATTGACCCAGTTACTAAAAAATCTTTTATAAGTTCAATTACAAGTAATATACATGAGTTTATTGCAACCGTGAAAACGCAAATCATGTTTCAATCTTTTTCCGATCAGATTGCAAGCATTGTGCCTAGCGGTTCATCGCCACCAAAGAACACTTATGCTAAATCGCAAATAATAAATTATAAAGAAATTTATGCTTCTGATTTAGTTGGTGAAATGGTGCCTAGTGCGGTTCAACATAATGTACCCGCATGGACAATTTTCGCCATGTTTTTTATTGTGATTCCTATGGTAGGTAGCATACTTAAAGAAAAAAAAGAAGGAAGTGCATTTCGACTTCATACCATGCCAACTTCCTACTTACTTTTAATTAATGGAAAAATAATTGTGTATGTGGTGGTTTGTATGTTACAATTTATGTTGATGCTTTCAGTTGGTTTGTATATACTTCCTTTATTTGGTTTACCTATGTTGCAACTCGGCAATAGCTTAATGGCCATATTTATTGTGGCTTTAGCAACCTCATTTGCCGCTACCGGATATGGTGTATTAGTTGGCACATTAGCATCAAGTGAGCAACAAGGTGCTATTTTAGGTTCATTATCAATTCTACTATTATCGGCACTCGGCGGCATTTGGGTACCTACCTATATCATGCCTGAAATTATGAGAAACATTTCAACATTATCACCTTTAAATTGGGCATTAGAAGGATTTTACAAATTATTTTTTAGAGGTTTAGGCGTGAATGGTATTTTATTTGAATCATTTAAACTATTCATATTTTTTATCTTCACATTAGGAATTGCTTTATTTATTAATCGAATGAAAAGAAAAGTATAAATGACAAATCTAAAATCTATAGAAAATGAAATTATTCACTTTTTAGTCAGTAATATTTTATCTGAAGGTATTGATATTTCTGACCAAACTAGCTTAAAAGATTTAGGAATTGATTCGTTTGCAATTGTTGAAATTATTTTATTTATTGAACGAAAATATGGTTTTGTCATTCCTGATGAATACTTGCTTCCCGAAAATTTTCAAACCATACACTCAATTGCTCAAGTTGTATTTGAAATTGAACATCAATAATTTCAGTCAACCATGAATGAACATTCAAATATTCAATTTCCTGAAAAGATATACTTGAGTGGCGCCGACTGCTTTCATTTAATGCTTGAGATGAATGAAAAAAAACATGAAATTGGAAATAATGTGATTCGAATTATTTTTCATTTTGACGATATAGGCAGCATAACAAATCTTCTTTCAAATATCAAAACATCGCCATTAACCCATTGGATATGTAATATTTCTTTAAAGGAAGGCGGTTTGTTTCAAAAGCCTTATTGGCATTATTTTAATCAAGGCAAAACCATTCAAATATTAGAACATCATCATAGAATTCAACATCAAATTCCATCTGAAATATTACAAAGAAAAATAGATTTAAAAACGCAATGTCTTTTCGAATTTGATATTATTCATTATCCAGATGATAAAATTGCATTGGTATTTTCATGGCATCATATACTGATGGACGCAAGAGGTTCGGGTATGTTTATTCGACACTTAAATCATCTTGAAACTATCAGTGATAAATCTTTTAATCATTTTTTTCCAGCGAAAGAAAAATATGTTTCGCCCTACCGATATATTAGAAATATGTATATCGTAAAACGATTTATTAGAAATTCAACATTAGATTCTATCTCTACAACGTTATTTGATAAACAACTTTCGAAAAAAATTTTCACAGTTAAATCAATTAGTTTCAGTGATGAGGAAACACAATTAATTGATCAACATGCCAAATTATACGGCGCTAAATTTGGCGCTAATATTTTTCTAATTGCTTGTTGCGCACATGGTATTAATGACATGAATAAAAGATATGGTTGTGCTGAAACAATCTGGGTTCCCATTCCTTATGACGGTAGAAAAAGAGGTGGTAATGGCCCTATAATAACCAATTGCATTTCATTTTTATTTTATAAACTTGATCAAAAAGATCTTGAATCAATTGAGTCATCAGTAAAATGTATTTCTCAACAAATGAATGATCAAATAAAGATTGAAATGCCAAAAAAGTACAACCTTTTTTTAGATATGATGCGATATATCCCACTCAAGCTATATCATTTTTTAGTTTCTAATTCATCAAAAGGTGTTGTTGCCAGTTTTTTATATACTTCTGCAGGCGAAAATTTTTGGGATACAAATCAACTTCTAAATATTCCTATTAATGACATCTTAATTCTCCCTCCTTTTACTTTTCCTCCAGGCATGACGCTTTCATTTTTACGACATAATAATAAACTTAAAATGAATATTGTATATTGTGAGGATCTATTCAGTCAAAACGATATTGATGAATTAGAAAATAGCATTAAAAAATATTTTTTTACAAGTAAATAGTTTGAGTATTCATCATCAAGATATTATTATAATTGGAGGCGGCTCTGCAGGTATAGCAGCAGCAGTTTCGGCAGCGCAAGAAGGTTTGAATGTTACCATCATTGAAAAAAATAGTTTTTTCGGAGGAAAGGCCACTTCGGCAGAAGTTGGTACGGTATGTGGTCTTTTTAAATATTCAAATACACAAGACTATCTTGTACATGGTTTTACACGAGAATTTGCTAATCAGCTCCAAATCTTATCAAATTCTCAACCAATCAGCAATCATCATGGATTACACTTTTTGCCTTATTCAATTGAGGCGTTTAAAAATTTGTGTTTAGACCTATTGTCGCAATACCAAATTAAGATCTTATTAAATTCGAATGTGATTGAGGTTGACGAAAAAAACAATCAAGTTGAATCAATTACTATTGAACTCGAGAACGAAAAAAGAACAATTTCATGTAGGTCGATTATTGATTGTTCTGGTGAAAGTATTGTGAGTCAACTATCAGAATTACCCATTCATTCCAATGATACTTATCAAGCTGCTGCACAAGTTTTTACAATCGATGGACTTCCTGAAATGAACGAAATGAATTTGAATTTAGTTATGATGCGAGCTATTCAAAAGGCAATACAATCACAATTGCTTGATCAGCATTTTGAACGACTTTATTTGGTTCTTGGTTCATATCATCATCATCAAGCTAGTTTCAAATTAGGTATTCCATTAGAAGTTGATCATTCTGCAAATAATTTACTGATGCTTCGTGAAACTGCTGTAAAGATGATTCATGAACTTATTGCCTATTTGAAAAATAATATTGAAACATTTAAAGATATTCATCTCCAACATATTGCCCCTGAAGTTGGCACCAGAGTTGGTATTCGATCGCAAGGACGTTATACGCTGACGCTAGATGATGTATTAGAAGCAAAAAAATTTGATCATGCCATTGCGAATTGTTCATGGCCAATTGAAGAGTGGGGGCAAGATCGAAAAGTTAAACTAAGGTTCTTTCAACTTGATGATTATTATCAAATACCAGCTGAATGTTTACAATCAGACAAAATTTCAAATTTATTTTTTGGTGGGCGAAATATATCTGCAACAAACGAAGCCATTGCAAGCGCAAGGGTGATGGGTATTTGTTTACAAACAGGTTATGCTGCAGGTAAGTTAGCTGCCAACTGCATACAAAAGCAAGATGAAATAAATGTGATCAGGTCTATTCAATTAAATCAATTATTATATTAAATTAGCCACATGAACCTGCCCCGCGTCTATCTTATTCTTCAAGCTGCTGCAAAAAAATGGCCTAATAAAGCAGCGGTTTATGATGAGCATGGCATATTAACTTTCAGTGAACTCTATCATGAAACTGAATTACTCAAACAACAACTCATTCAAATAGGTATTGAACCTCAAATGGGTATTGGCGTGATGGCAAAAAACAGTCGAAATTTTATTATTGGCATATTTGCAGTCATTGGATGCGGCGCTACGGTAATGCCTCTTTCGCATCAACTTAAACAAGCTGAAATAGATGATATTCTAGAAGAAGCTCATTTACATGGTATCATGGATGATCTCAATGGCATTCAACCCACTCAAGAAGTATCATCCAATTTGTCGATGAAAATTGGTTCGTTTAGATTTGCCTTCACTAAGATTTCAAAACAAGAAGCCTTTGCACCCCATGTTCCAGATGCTGCGTTTATTCGTTTTACATCTGGCACAACTGGAAAATCAAAAGGTGTTATCATTTCAAATCAATCGGCTATCGAACGAATTGAAAGTGCCAATAAAGTTTTGAAACTGGGTGAGGGCGATACTGTTGTTTGGGTATTACCAATGGCTTATCATTTTGTGGTTTCGATATTATTATATGTTCGCTTTGGTGCGGCAATTGCCATTGCTAAAGATTTTTTACCAAAAAATATTATCGATATTACTAACAAATTTCATGGTACTTTGTTGTATGCATCGCCCATGCAAATCAGACTTTTAGCGAGTAATAAAGATGCTGATTTACTCCCTTCTTTGAAGATGGTTATTTCAACTTCCGCCGCTATCTCAACTGATGTTTGTCGCGCTTTTAAAGAACGATTTCATATCGATGTTAGTCAAGCCTATGGCATTATTGAAATTGGCTTACCTCTCATTAATTATATCAAATCTGATGAATTTCCTGAAGCTGTTGGGTATGCTTTGCCTGATTATACCATTGCCATCTTAAATGAAGAATTTGAAGAAGTTGAAGATGATGAAATTGGTCATCTTGCCATTAAAGGTCCTGGCATGTTTGATGCGTATTTATCGCCTCCGACAATGAGAGAAGAAGTATTGAAAAATGGCTTTTTCTTAACTGCTGACTTCGCATCAAAATCAAAAGATGGATTGGTAAAAGTTGAAGGACGAGAAAAATCGATGATTAATGTTTCTGGCAATAAAGTGTTTCCAGAAGAAGTCGAAGGCATTATTGAAACAATTCCTGCAATAAAACTTGCTCGAATTAGTGGTGTACCACATCCTTTGCTTGGTCAAATTATTCAAGCAGAAATCATTTTGTATCCAAATAAAACCATAGAAGTTGAAGAATTATTGACCTATTGCAGAAAACGGTTATCTACCTTTAAAGTTCCTCAACGTGTTATTATTGTTGACTCATTGCCCATGACTGGAAGTGGCAAACTCATTAGACATTGATCATTTATACTAAACCTTTTATATGATATTTACGACGGCAAGTTCAATTGAAAGAACACCATTTAAAGAAAACAAATTCATCATTACATATATCATTCTTTTTGTTGTTGGTTGGCTGTCAACCCTCATAGGCACAACTGATATTTACAATTGGATAATGGAAAATACTTTAGTGATTATTTTTCTTTCAATATTAATGTTTACTTATAAAAAATTTAGATTCAGTGATTTGACCTATACGTTTATATTTATTTATTTGAGTTTACATATTTATGGCGCAATGTATACTTATGCTGAAAACCCTTTTGGTTATTGGATGAAAGATGCTTTTCAATTTGAACGAAATCATTATGATCGTATTGTACATTTCAGCTTTGGGTTTATGTTGGCTTATCCAATGCGAGATTTTTTTCTGAACAAAATGCAATTTCCTAATTGGGTAGGCTGGTTACTTCCAATTGAAATAACTTTATCGTTTAGTTGTTTGTACGAACTTATTGAATGGGCTGTTGCCGATGTCTTTTTCCCTGAACAAGGCATCGCCTACTTAGGTACACAAGGCGATATATGGGATGCACAAAAAGATATGTTTATGGCATTTTGTGGTGCAGTCATTATTATATTGATTGTTTCGTCAATAAAAAAATTAAGAACAAGTAAGTAGATTAATCATCTCTCCGAAGCCTGTGGCTTCGTGATATATTAAGTTCTTAGATGGATATGCCAACTAGTTTTGCGGAACATTCCTCGTTCTGCGAAGTTTCTCTCGCTTCGCAGAATTATTCTGTTGCTTCTAGCAAATCATCTCTCCGAAGCCTGTGGCTTCGTGATGTATTATGTTCTTAGTTGGCTATGCCAACTGGTTTTGCGGAACATTCCTCGTTCTGCGAAGCGTCTCTCGCTTCGCAGAACTATTCTGTTGCTTTTAGCAACTCAAAATATAAAATAATACTAGTTCGTGAAGCGACTCATATGAGGACGCACTAGCATGAATATGTGCATTGCCTATTTGCTAAAAGCAAAAAAATAAAACTACGAAGCAAATATGCTTCGTAGAACTTTAGACATTCTTCGGAGAATAGGTTATCATAGTAATTTGTATTTGCGTTAGGGATAGTAATGAAAAGCCCGGAGCCCGATGTAGAAAAATGAAATGAGGAACGAATGAAATTTTTCACATTCGGGTGAGGACTTGAAATGAATAGCCCGCTCGAACGCCCAAATATTTTTTAATATACTTTGAGTAGAGGCAATTCGTCATTCAAAATATCTTCTTTTGATTTGGGCTTTCTCTCTGTAAATAATTTAAATTGTGTGAGAAATTTTTCGCTCTCTGTTATTTTATCTATCGGATAAAAAACACCTTTAGGGTCTTCGAGCATCACGATATGATCAAGTTCTTTGGCCACAAAATAAACATTCATTTTTGAACTCTCCGCCTTGTTTACACCAATGAATGCGCCTGCATCATCCTTGGCATAGTATAAACTCTCAGCATTTTGATCCACCTTCACCATATCAATTTCATTCGCCACAAAATATGCATCAATTAAATTCCCAGACACTTGATCATACAAAGGCTTATAACCCGTTTCGGAAACTAAAAATGAAGACCCGCGCAAATTAACTTCAGACAATTTATTTTGTATGGTATGAATAAAAATGGTATCAGCACTCGATTGTTGCGATTTACTCCACATCACTGGCGAACGATATAATTTAAATGACGAATCGAGTTGCGAATAAGACAAACTATCACAAACAGCCTGCATCGAATCTGAATAAATTTTTACATGTCGATTCGCAATAATTAATTTAGGTTCATCTTTCTCTTCACTTCGGTACGTTGAGTCGGCACTCAATAAATTATAACTCAATGATGGCATTTTAGTTTTTGCATTCGTCGAATTCACTTTTGTTCTAGCTAATTTTTTTTCATCTTTTAATCGAATCGACATCATGGTATCTGCCCGCATGAAAGTACTATCGCCATCTGCCAATGTTATTAATTTCGGATTGATGGTTGCTAGCATGAATTTAGAATTTTCATTATACTCTACCCTACCGCTTATCAATTTACTTTTTTCAACCGTATCAATAAATACAACATGTCCACTTGCATTAGCGTATCCACTTTTTTTATTGTACTCAGTTTCATCGGCAGTCAAAATATTTTTACCTCCATCCTGTTCAATTACCACATTGCCTGTAGCTTTTCCATAACCAGTTAATTTATTATACTCAGCTACTTTAGAATTTATTTTGCTATCATTTTTCACATCAATGATAATCACATTTCCAACGGCTTTGCCAAAACCTGTCTTGTCGTTATATTTCAAGGTATTACCAGTAATAATTTGATCTTCACTTTCAACTGTTGTTCGTTTTGTAAATGAAGCTGTTTCATTTTTCGAGTCATAGGTTCCAGCAGTTGTATAAACAGTAGTTGACTCACCTATGATGGTACTCTCGTCTAAGAACTTTACCACTTTGGTGTTTGTATTATAAGTTAGTTCTTTTGATTCGATGGTGTATTTAGGATTGGTGATGGTTACTTCCTTTTTAAAATACGATTGCTTTGTAAATCCATTATAGGTTCCTTCATTACTACTTACGGTTGTTTCGTCGGTTTGTAAAGTACCTCCATCATAATACTTACCGATTTTAGTTTTCAAATTATAAGTCAATTGCTCAGTATATAAGGTATTCATGGCATCAACAATTTGAACATTTCCTTTCATAAAGGCAGTATTATTATGACCAGTATACTTCATATAATCGGCGTGCGCATTGGTACCATTGTTTCGTAAAATATTCACATTGCTATAGGCCTCAACAATATTTTTGTCGAAATAAAAATGAGCACTATCGCAGGTCATCGTAGTGCCTTCATGAGTAATTACAACTGCACCAATAATTCGTTGGTAGGTTTCAGTTTCGGTTTTATAACCTCTTAAACTATCTCCTGAAACATTAATCATTCTTAAACCTGCAGTATCCATGACCACCTCTTGTGCTTGACAGAAAATGATTGAAAAAATGAAGGTAAAAGTCAGCAGGATATTTTTCATAAAGAGAAAAAAAACAGAGATGGGTTATGACAATTAATCCTTTGAATTTGGGGCAGGCTGAGGCGGACAATCATTCTTATTTTTTTTACCAAAGATGGCCACATTAATATAGCGTGATGGACGTGCGTTGATATCAGCTAAAAGATTATTCGCTGTAGCTAAGGTATTTTTTAGATTACGATATAATTTATCATCGTTCATTAATAAAGCCATTGAACCTGAACCATTGTTTACTTTTCCTAATGTAGTTTGCAAATCATTCATCGTTTTTTTCAGTTCAAGTATCGTTCCGCCTAAATCAAGTTTTTTCAAATTGGCTGTTGTGGCTTCAGCATTATCGAGCACTTTTGTGAGTACCGGACCGTTTTTATCAAGGGTATTTGCAAATGAGTTTAAGCTTGCAACCAAGGATGATATTTTTGCTCTTTGTGCATTAAGTTCATTTGCAAACTGACTAAAATCTTTCATGGTTTTACTCATGTCTGCCAAGGCACTTTTTAAATTATTTTGCGAATTAATATCTAAAATATTGTTGATACTTTTGATGGTTACATTTAAATCAGCAATGGCATTTTTAGCATTATCAATTGCAGGTGCTGCCGAAGCGCCTAAGCTTTCAATGGTTCCTAAAGTTATTTCGCCTTGAATCATACCATTATCTTGAATTGGTTTTGACGACATTCCCTTCATGAGTGTAACTGCCTTTGTACCAAGTAAATCTAAAGAAACAATAGAGGCTTTGCTATCTTCAGGTACAACAATATCTTTATTTATCGACATGGTTACAAGTACCTTTCCTTGATGTTCATTTGAAAGTTGAATATCTTTTACTGTACCAATATTAAAACCTTGCAACTGCACATAACTAGCGGGTGTTAAACCTTGAACATTGTCATATTCTGCCTTCACAATTTTTGTTGACGAGAAAACTCCTGTACCTTTCAAATAGTTATATCCAAAAACAAATAATAGGATGGCAACAATTCCAAGTAGGGCAATTTTAATTTCTTTTGATATAGTAGGCATGTTTTATTTTTCGTTTGAAATGAAAATATGTTTTTCTAAAACTAATTTTCTTTGATAATTTGAATCGTTTCTTTTTCTGATTCTTCTTTGTAATACTTCACACCATTAAAAATTGAAAGGGCCACTTCATTTTGACCGTATTCTGAATTCAAATAATTTTCTTCTTCAACATTATTTAAATAACCAATTTCAACTAATACGCCAGGCATGGCACTGCTTGCTAAAACTTGTAAGCTTTGTTGACGTAAGCCTTCAGTCACTCGTCCTTGACTAGCAAATCCGTCATTAATTTTAGAACCAAATACAATGCTTTGTGCTAAAAATGCTTGTGAGTATTGCGCAATAATAATTTGTGTTGCAGGATCGGCTGGATTTAAAAGCTCTTCATTTTCATCAATATTATCTGTATGTCCTCCAATCGCATTTTCTTTTTCTTCAACCCTTGATGGACCACAAACTAAAACTAATGTGCCCTTTACCGGCGAGTTTTTTCGAGGTGTTGAATTCACATGAATTGAAATAAATAAATCGGCCTTTTCACGGTTGGCAACTTCAGTTCTATAAACCAATGATTCTTTTATGGTCATCCAATCACCGCCAGCCAAAACATCATTATCGCGGGTATAAACCACTTTTACATCTTTGTACTTATCTTGAATCATCTTGCCCACTTTTTTTGCAACAGCAAGCGTAATATCTTTTTCATTAGAATAGAGGCCATGACAACCAGGATCTTTACCGCCGTGACCCGCATCAATCACTACTTTTCTAACTTTCTTTTTTGCATAAATTGGGTTAGTTTGCAAAACGAAAAACATGCCAAGTAGGATGAAGAAAATATATTTTATTTTATAAATTGTTTTAATCATTGAGTACTTAAATTTTAATTTCTATTAACCTTTTATAATCAGGTGAATAGATTTGTTTAGTTACTTTTGTCGAGCAGATGCTCAGAGCGTGTAAAAATAGCTATAAATTCAAGGTAAAGAGAAGAAATGTCATCCCTATTTTGGCAATCTGTTTGCTATTTTTGAATTCTTTAACAAGCGCACAAGCTATCAATCAGCAAGATACGATTGTAAATAAGGATATAAAAACCGATTCATCTTCAGTTTCAAATTCAACACCGATTTCGAAAGACAAACTTGATTTTCAAGTTAATTATCAATCTAAGGATTCAATTGTTTATGATGCAAAGAAAAAACAACTCTTCTTGCACAATAAAGCAGAAATTAATTATGATGATATAAATGTGAAGGCGGATTATATCCGATACAATCAAGATTCAAGTATATTAAGTGCGATCGAATTAAAATATGATCCGAAAGATAGTTCAGAAAAACCGCGATTATCGCAAGGCGCCGAATCGTCAACATTTTCTACTTTACAATATAATTTTAAATCAAAAAGAGCTTTAGTTGAAAATGCCTATTCGCAATATGGCGAAGGATTTATTTTAAGCAATCAGGTGAAGCGAAATAATGATAATACAATTAACGGGTATCGAAATATTTATACAACCTGTAATGATGAACATCCACATTTTGGAATTTCAGCTAAAAAAATCAAAATCATTCCAAATAAAGTTGCAGTTACTGGCTCTGCGAATTTGGTAATCGAAGATATTCCTACACCACTGTATTTGCCGTTTGGTATGTTTCCGCTACAAAAAGGTCAACGAAGTGGATTCAAATTACCCACTTATGACATGAGTCAAAACCTAGGATTTGGTCTGAGAGAATTTGGATATTATTTTGCCATCAATGATCATATCGACCTCCTAACAACAGCGGATATTTATGCTCTTGGAACCTATCGTGTTGGTTTTATTACATCATATGCCTATCGTTACCGATTTAATGGCAATATGAATTTCAATTATTCGTACACAAAAACGGGTGAAGCATTTGAAGCCAATAGTCAAAAGATAAGAAATTATAGTATCGTATGGAATCATTCAATTAATCAGAATGTGCTTCCGGGAACTAATTTTAATGCCAGTGTAAATATTGTCAATAATCGAAGTTATCAATTATACAATACCTACGATGCAAATACCTATTTAAACAATAATTACTCATCATCTATTTCATATACTAAAACCTGGGAAGG
>DAOOQH010000037.1:0-18328 GCA_035388625.1 Chitinophagaceae bacterium
CAAAATAAACACCTTCGGAACTAACAACACGATAGTGCTCATTTACTTTTTCAAATTGCGTTACTGTTGTATTCACTTTTACCGTAACACCTAAATCAATTGCTATTTTAAATAATGAATGATCTAAATTATATCTACTTATTCCAAAGCCTCCTAAATCAAGTTTTTGCTTGAATGAATTACCTTTGACAGAACTCAATACCAAAGTTTGAATTTCAGGTAAATTCATATCATTGATAGGCAAACCTAATCGAATTAAAAAATCTCTACTTTCATTTGAAATATACTCCCCACAGACCTTATGATAAGGATAGGATTTCTTTTCGATTAATAATACATGCTTCTTTTGTTTAGCCAATAAAATTGATAGACTTAATCCAGCTAAACCGCCTCCAACAATAATGCAATCGTAATGAAAATCTTTATTCATAATAGTTTGGAAGGATAAAAGACAAATTTAAAATTAAGACTCTTCATTTTCGAACAACCATTTCATTGGCCTGAATTTCTTTTCGTATTGAAGTCCGAATCTAGTAATACTTAATTTTATATGTTGAACAACTTCATCAACGCTATCCGTTACCAATACCAAATCTAAATCTTCGGGTGAGATGGTGCCTCCATGTTTCATATCTTCAATATATTTTAGAAGATTTTCGTGAAAGGCGCGATCAAAAATAACAATCGGGAAATTTTTTATTTTTTTTGTTTGGATTAAAGTGAGGGCTTCAAATAGTTCATCGAGGGTACCAAACCCTCCAGGCATAACAATAAACGCATAGGAGTATTTAATCAATAAGGTTTTGCGAACAAAAAAATACTTAATATTTACCCATTTATCTAAATAGGGATTCGGATGCTGTTCAAAAGGCAATTCAATATTACATCCAACGCTTCTGCCTTTTACTTCACGAGCACCACGGTTCGCTGCTTCCATAATACCAGGTCCACCACCCGTCATAATAGTGAAACCCAATTTAGCAATTTCTCTTCCTATTTCTTGGGCTTTAATATAATGAGGATGTGTTTCTTCAAAACGTGCTGAGCCAAAAACAGTAACACAGGGACCTGCAAAATGCAGCACTCGATATCCTTTAATAAAATCTAAGACCGTACGTATAGTTACTTTAAAATCTTGCCATCGACTCTGTGGACCATCGAGAAATTTGATTTCAGATAATTCGTTTTCCATATTGAAATTTAAAATCCGAATTTAAGGGTAATTTTCAAAAATGCAGGATTTAGTTTTTGATGGTAGTTCGAAATAAAAATTTCTAACTTAATAATAGATATAATTAATATGAATGAAACACAGACATTAATTATTCTTCATCAATTGGACTTATTTGGACATCCACTTCATAATTATTTGAATTTAGAATTGGTAGAATAAATGTTGCTAGAACACCCAAACATTGTCTATCAGCATCATAAACATTTTCCAATGTAAATTCAATTTTTTGTTTAGTGATATTTTCAACAATTCTGATTTTATCACGAACCAATCGAAGTCCTTTAGAATTTGTATAATCAAAATCACCGTTAGGCAAACCAATTCCATTGTCAATTATTGTGCATCTTATATAGCTATTCATCAACTTAAATTCAACTAATATTTCAGCAGTTTTGAGAGGTTTGATGCCATGTTTAATTGAATTTTCAATGATAGGTTGTATTAAGAGAGAAGGTATATAAAAGTCTTCAATTCCATCGCTCATTGTAATTGAATAATCAAGTCGATCATTCTTTTTCGTTTTCTCGAGTGCAAGATAGCTAAGCAGATAAGCTCGTTCTTCATCAAATGTATTTAATAGTTTAGAAGAATTGTCGATGGTTTTTCGCAGAAGACTCGAAAAACTTGCGACAAATTCATTCGCTTTTTCAAATTTGCTACTACTGAATAACGATTGCATGGTATTAAAAGAATTAAAGAGAAAATGTGGATTGATATTTGATTTCCATGCGTCGAGTTCAAGCTTTTTAGTTCTGTTGGCTTCTTCGTTTCTTTTCTCCTCACGTCGACGAATCATGACAGATAATAATTTAATTAGCCCAGCTATAGTGAGCAAGATGAGGATGGCACAACACCATTTAAAAAAGGACGTTTGCCACCAATAAGGCACAATAATAATTCGTAGAAGAGCATGCTTACTTTCAATACTATTGACATCAGTGGCATATGCCTCGAAGGTATAGATACCTGGTTTCAACGTACCGAGTTTTATATTTTGATCGGTTGTGAGAAAGTAGCTACTATCAATTTCACAAATTCGATAATAATATTGCACATTACCTTTCACGCCTAATGAGATTGCATTTAAGGTTAGTGAAATTGGGAAATCACTTTTAGCTGAGATTGTTCGTTTTAAATCCCAAAGAGTATCTTTATTGATAAAAATGGGTGAAACAAAAAATGAAAATGTTTTTCTAAATTTCAAACCTTCAATTGGAATTATTGACAATCCATTATCTGTTCCGGCATAAATAGTATCTTTATCAATAACGATATCGAGAACATTATTAGAGGCTAATCCATCAGACTCCATTATTTTATCAATGCTATTCCGTTTGTAATTATAAATACAAATACCATTATTAGTGGCGATCACCAGATCATTTTTATAAGGTACCACTTTAGCACAGTTATTACTATTCAATCCATTTGACAAATTGAGATTGCGTATTATTCTATGTTGATTGATAAAAAAAACACCTTTTTCAGTGGTAGCAATCACAAGCATCGAATCCATGACTTTCATGTCCATTAATCGATAGTGAAAGGATTGATCAAGTTCGTATGGAATCAGGCCATTATTTTCATAATAGAGTGCATTTTCGGAACCGAAAAGCTTGTAATTATTGTAAATGGTGTGAGAGTAGAAGCGGTCGTCAAGGTAAAATGTTTTCAATAATTTACTTTCTAAATTCAGGTAATCGGCACCAATATTTGTAAGAATTAAAAGGGAATCATTGAATAAAAATAAATTCTTTAAACAATTTTCAGTTTTATATGTTTTTAATTCTTTAGAAAAAATATTGTATTTAGCTAAGCCGATATCAGCTGCTATAAACAAATTGTTCTCTTTTTGCAAAATTTTCAATATCTTAAAACTTACCGCTAAATCTTTTTTCATTAGAAGGTCATGCTGAAGTTCGTGTTGAAGTTTATCTAAGCCTCTATTATAGAATAATACCTTCCCAGTATTTGTACCAATTACAATATTATTATCCATTACAAATACAGATGAAATTGAATTTGAAATTTGCCCATTTATTGGGTTAGTCTTCTTTGCGAAAATCGAATTAAGTTTAAACAATCCATTCCCAAGTGTAGAAATCCAGATGTTTGAATACTTGTCTGAAGTTACATTGGAAACTGAGTAATTTAGAAGAAACCACTTTTCTAATTTACTACTTAGATCATATGAATCAAGACCTTTATAACTTAGTTTCCAAATTCTATCATTTATCAAAAAAAGTGACAAAGGATTTGTCCATGAATAGAAATTCGATTGTGTTCTATTACCTGTCAATGTTATTAGATTATTGTTGACATCTGTCATATAATATTCGGATGCACTTCTTTTTATCAGATCTAAAATCCTTATCCGTTCTTTATCAGTTCGACAGCTAAATGTTTCGCTTTTATAATCATAGAAAACGCTAAACATATCACCAATAATATGGATCCCATTTTCATCGTTTAAAACTTTCGAAGCTTGACCAAATTGCTCCGTTAAGTTTATGTTTTCAACTATTTTACCATCTAAAATTTTATTAACCATAAAAGGGAATGCTACTACCCAAATACCGCCTTTTTTATCCTCAACAATTCTACTAATCCTATTAGGTATTATGACCTTTTCTAAAACTTTATCTGTCGCCTTATTGTAAATCCTTCCATTAGAAAAGTAAGACAATTCATTCCCCATTGTTGTAATCCAAATACGATTCTTACTATCACAAAATAGTTCGAAAACATCATTACTAGGCAATCCGTCTTCAGTTGTATAGGTCACAAATTTATTACCATCAAATCTACACAAACCAGCATCAGTACCAATCCATAAAAAGCCTAATTTGTCGGGACAAGTAAAATAAACAGTATTACTAGGCAAACCATCTATTTTACCATAATGTGTGTAAGAGTAATCCCAAATTTGAGATTGGCAGTGCAAATAAATGATTTGAAAAAATAATAATATACTAATTTTCTTCATTGAATCATTTATTGCTCCTTTAAATTATTTACTTATGATTACAGTGCCCCATGAATCAGTTATTGGGGTGTATGCTATTTGATTCTTAGAACAAAATTCGCGCACAGCTTTCTTAGCACCTGAATATAGATCATTATTGTAATCATGAATAAATATATACCCGCCTTTAGATAACCTTGGGTAAAAATATTCAAGACCGTCAAGAATTGGTTTGTATAAATCAGGATCTAAAGACACAAAACAAAATGTATCTTCTAAACCAGCTAAAGATTCTGGAAAATACCCCTTCTTTACTATACATTTCTCTTTATTCTTCATTTTAGAAAGAACCTCCATTACAGATGTGTTAGCAAAATCTTGATCACCTTTGCTGAAATCATTTTGTTTTTCAATCAAAATATCTTTTTCATTAAATCCTTCAAATGTATCAAATAAATATAAAGTTCTGTTTGGAAATGCCTCATTTATATACTTAGCAAACTCTCCTTTATAAACTCCAACCTCAGCAACATTGCCAGGCACATTCATTTCTAATATCTCTTGAACAACCAATTCAAAATTACTAATTCGAATATAATTTGTAATTTTTGGGACTTGAATAATTCTATTTCTTTTTAATCCCACTGTCCTATAGTCAAGTATCAAATCTCCTTTGAATATAGAATTAAGCAAGACAAATATTTTTCTTAACATACCTACTAAATGACTTTTTTTATGTAATGGATTTTGCCTTTAGAATCTTTAATTTTAATAAGCAATATTTGTGAATTAAATTGAGTCAAATCTAACTCCAGATTCTTCATACAGTTATTTTTTCGAATTAGAGTTTGACCTAGTGAATTATAAATTTCTAGCGAATAATTTTGCTCTAAGGTTATTAATTTAAAAATATGTCCTCTTGTTTCAGAATTAAAAACCGAGTTTAGATCCTCAACATTAGATGTTGAAGTTGCCCATCCCCACAAATATTCATAAATACCATATAATTCAGATTCAGACAAGACTCGATTAAACAATATCACTTCATCCATCTCACCGTTTACCCAATATGGATAAGATGGATTGAGATGTTTACCTATAGAAATATTTTGCGTGTTTGTTCCTAGATTAAAAGTCCCATTTAAGGCATTTATAGGATTGCAATTTGGGGCTTTAGAATTTGAATCCATTTCGATTTGATATTGCTTTATACTTGTATTTCCAATAGTAGTAGCAAAGAAATACCATTTGTTTAAAGCAACATAGTTTCCAGGAGTAAATGAAATAGAAGCGCTTCCGATTTGTGAACCTAATTGTGTAAAATTTGGACTAAATACTCCACAATTACCGTCATAATAATTATCACCGATACCTTGACCGTAATTGCCTGGTATTAAATAAGGATATCCTTTGCTAACTATTTGACTAAACTCACACAAAGCATTATTATACCCATTAAACTTCACCAAACTTACAATGGTTATTTCAGTTGGGTTCAACATTGACTTGTGCGCCACCTCTGCCCAACTAGTGCTTCCATCAAATGAACCTGCTTTGAGTGGCTTATTTCTGAATCCAGGTGTTGACAAAATATTGGTTGTAACGCCATTATTACCGTTTCCACTCATATCGGGCAGCGAATTAAGCAAACCTGATTCTTCAGAATCGAAAGTCCAGCGTGCAATGCACCCCGGTACGCCACTTGGATAAATTGTTTGTGCATTTGCAATAGATGTGATAATCACACCAATGATGAATAAGTAGATAACTCTCATAATTTTAGGCTTTAAATAGTTTTGATTAAACAAACTTACTACTCTAAAATCAAATAATTACACTTTCATGACAATAATCATGATTATAATTGATTCTGAAAAGTAATTTTTAAAGATTTAGTCTGACATTTGCATCTCATACCATGTATAAATTTATTTTAGGTTTATTGTTTTGTTCGTTCTTTATCACCTCTTGTGAGAAGAAAGAAACTCCGATTACATTACCAGTCAAAGGTGATGGAAAACTTATGCAAGTTGATATGGGTGAAACTTACGAACTTCAATATTTCATCAATTTACGCGAACAAAAAATTGTTCATATCAGCAAAATTGACAATTGGGACCTAGCCTTTCAAAGCGGTGATAACCAACATTCTATTTTTTTAAACGGTGGAAAAGGAATGGCCGCCTACAACACAAACAAAACAAAGTTCGAAGATGTGAATTATAACGATACCCTTCAAGCTAAAACTCAATGGGACTATGACTCACCCAAAGGTTTAATTGATTCATCTGCCATTGGAGATTGGAAAAAAAATAATACAATCTATCTTGTCAAATTAAATGAAAGTGGCAGTAAGGTGAGAAAATTACAAATCACCTATGAAGATGCGTTTCAATACATTATTTCAGTTGGTGATATTGCTTCTACTATACCCTACTCTGTTACAATAATAAAAAATAAGGATTGCAATTATACTTATTTTTCTTTTGATTTATTAACCACAGTATCTCAAGTTGAACCAAATAAAAATTCATGGGATCTTCAAATAACTCGATTTAATTATACCTTTTACGATCAAAATCCTGCACTTCGCTATATTGTAAATGGCGTATTAATTAATCCTTCCAATACTTCTGCTTATAAAGATTCACTTACAAACTACAATGATATCAATACCGATTTTGCCACTACAGTGCCTTTATCAAATGAAAGAGATATTATAGGTTTCAATTGGAAAACCTATGATATAGATAAGGGAGTTTATACAGTAGTCAAGAAGTACAATTTTATTATCAAAACCCAAAATGATAATTATTTTAAACTTCATTTCCTCGATTTTTATAGTGCAAATGGTGTCAAAGGAAGTCCTAAATTTGAATTTAATCAGCTTAAGTAGCAAACCTAAGATCTCAAGATATTTATTGCCTCATTGGTGGTAATAAAATAATCACAATACTCTAAAGTTACTTCATCTATTATACTATATAAATTAAGTTGCCAAACTTCGCTCTTAAGTCATTCATCTTACCATTTATTTCGATTTGTTTAGATTCTTCTTGTTTGAAAAATTCTATTCATTAACTCAAATTGAAGCATTAGAAAGGAAGAGCGAATTTCATATCTTTGACATCAATACCTGATTATGAAACGAATTTATTTTGATAACGCTGCCACCACAGCAGTTGACCCAATAGTGCTTCAAGCAATGCTACCCTATTTTTCTGAATTCTATGGGAATCCATCTTCAATTTATTCATTTGGTAGAGAAACCAGAATGGCCATTGAAACTGCTAGAAAGCAAATTGCCAGTTTTTTGAATATTTCACCAGGGGAACTTTTCTTCACAAGTGGAGGAACTGAAAGCAGTAATATTGCTATTCATTGTTCTGTGCGAGACCTTGGTTGTAAACATATTATAACATCGCCAATCGAACATCATGCAACTTTACATGCTGTAGAATTTTTAAAATCATTAGGTATCGTAGATATTTCCTATGTTAAACTAACTCAAGATGGACATATTGATTTAATAGATTTAGAAAATCTTTTGAAAACCAACACTACCAAAACTTTAGTAACATTAATGCATGCGAATAATGAAATTGGTAATATCACTGATATTATTTACGTTGGTGAACTCTGTGAAAAGTACGATGCGATATTTCATTCTGATACAGTACAAACCCTCGCACACTATCCAATAGATCTTCAAAAAATAAAAGTTCATTTTATTAGCGGTTCGGCGCATAAATTTCATGGCCCAAAAGGAGTAGGAATATTGTATAAAAAAAATACGATTCAAATTAAACCATTTTGTCATGGCGGTGGACAGGAGCGAAATATGCGGGCCGGCACAGAAAATGTAGCTGGCATTGTTGGATTTTCAAAAGCATTTGAATTAATGATGCAACACTATGATGAAGATAGTGTGTACATCCTTTCATTAAAAAACTATTTGCGTGAACAACTTTCAAACTCGTTTAATTCGATTATTTTTCACGGCGATACCCAAAACAAAAGTTTGTACACGGTTTTAAATGTCGGATTCCCGATAAATGAAAGAACTGAAATGTTGAGTATTAATTTAGACATTGCAGGTATTTGTGTTTCAGGCGGGAGTGCTTGCAGCAGTGGAGCCCAAGGTGGAAGTCATGTTATAAAAGGTGTTTACCCACATGAATCAAAGGTCCCAATTCGTTTTTCATTCAGTAAACACAATACTTTTGAAGAAATTGATCAAGTAGTATTAAAAATTTCAGATTTATTATAAGATGATTTGTTAGTTTTCAATTCACACTATATATTTGCAGCCTTGATTGCCTGATGGTGTAAAGGTAGCACAGCAGTTTTTGGTACTGTTAGTCTTGGTTCGAATCCAGGTCGGGTAACTAAAAATCAGAGTAAAAAACAACGCGAAAGTGATGTTTAAGCTCTGATTTTTTCATTTTCAACAATCTATATCCTCTCCAAATATTTGATAATTTTGATTTATATGATGAATGATTCATTTGAATCAAACAACATCAGCATGTATTGAGATTTTTATCCGTTTCGTTTCCAGCCTTAAATATTTCTGTCGGATTATTAGTATTAGTTTGATAACATTGATTAATTCAGTATCTCATTTTTACAATTACATTATCTAGTTATTGCTTATCGAGATTTCAAGGTCATATATATGTTTGAAATCTTGTTAACATGCATCTTAAAATCTGATATTAAATATTAAAGCAAAATAGAATGCGAAAGTAATTTCTTTTGGAACTATGATTATGGTGAAGTTGTTTTAAAACTTACTATCAAACATTTCCAATCTACGTTTATCGATTTTAAATTTGAATATAAACTGCTATCAAAGAATTCATACAATCAAACTATATTTGACAAAATTTAATTTTATGTCATTAATCGCATTAGAAAATTACGCCGAAGGTAAATGGTTCACCTCAAAAAACGCCTCCGAAACCTTATTTAACGCAATCACTGGAGATGCTATTTATAGTGCAGGATCTGAAGGACTCGATTTTGATCAAATGATGAAGTATGCCCGAAAAATAGGCAATAAAAATCTTCGAAAAATGACTTTCCAACAAAGAGGCAGAATGTTGAAAGCGCTTGCAATGCATTTAATGACCAAGAAGGAAGAATTCTATAAAATTAGTGCCATAACTGGTGCTACTCGAGTTGACTCTTGGGTAGATATCGAAGGAGGAATTGGTAATTTATTCACTTATGCGAGTCTTAGAAGACAATTTCCGGATGAGAGTTTTTATGTTGAAGGAAGCGTTGCTAAACTATCAAAAAATAATACTTTCATCGGTCATCATATTATGGTGCCACTTGAAGGCGTTGCAATACATATCAATGCTTTTAATTTTCCTGTTTGGGGAATGCTTGAAAAAATTGCTGTGAATTTACTAGCTGGTGTACCTGCTATTGTAAAACCGGCAACACTCACTTCCTATCTTACTGAAGCTGTTTTTAAAGAAATAATCGCATCGAAAATATTACCTGAAGGAGCGCTGCAATTAATTTGCGGAAGTGCAAGAGGGATATTAGATTTTGTACAAAATCAAGATGTGGTCACATTTACTGGTAGTGCTGAAACTGGAAAGAAGCTAAAATCTCATCCTAGATTAATTAATGAGGCTGTTCCCTTTACAATGGAAGCCGATTCGTTAAACTGCTCTGTTCTTGGCAATGATGTTACAACTGATATGCCCGAATTTGATCTTTTTATTAAAGAAGTTGCACGTGAAGTTACTACAAAGGCTGGTCAAAAATGTACAGCCATTCGTAGAATTATTGTGCCAGAAAAATTAGTAGAAGAAGTGAAAATTGCGTTAGGTAAACGTATTTTATCTACCACCATTGGAGATCCTGCAGTTGAAGGTGTTCGTATGGGACCTTTAGCTGGTATTGGTCAACGAGAAGATGTAATTGAACGTGTTAAAGAATTAATGAAAACACAAGAAATTGTAATTGGAGATCTAGAACATTTTGATGTAAAAGGCGCAGACAAAAATAAAGGTGCATTCATGAGTCCAATTATATTTTATAATGATCAACCTTTTCAAAATTTAGACTGCCATCATATAGAAGCTTTTGGACCCGTTTCAACTATTATCCCATATCAAAACTTGGACGACGCAATTGAACTTGCAAAAATGGGTAAAGGATCACTTGTTTCGAGTATAACTACCGCTGATACAAGTGTGGCAAAAGATTTTGTTTTAAACGCAGCCACCATGCATGGTCGAATACTTGTTTTAAATAATGAATGCGCTAAGGAGAGCACAGGTCATGGATCGCCAATGCCAATGCTTGTGCATGGTGGACCAGGAAGAGCTGGAGGTGGTGAAGAAATGGGCGGACTTAGAGGTGTTCTGCATTATATGCAACGAACCGCCATTCAAGGAAGCCCAACAATGATAACTGCTATCACCAATCAATTTCAACAAGGTGGTAAAGGCAATGTCGATTCAATTCATCCATTCAAAAAACATTTTGAAGAACTAAAAGTGGGCGATCAAATTGTAACCGAAAAAAGATTGATTACAAGTGAAGATATCGATCAGTTCGCCGACCTAAGTGGTGATCATTTTTATGCCCACATGAAAGAAACTAATTTTGAAGGGACCATGTTTACACACCAAGTGGCCCATGGTTATTTTATTATGAGCGCCGCTGCTGGATTATTTGTTGACGACTATGATATCAATCCTGTTTTATTAAACTATGGTATAGATGAACTTCGATTTACAAAACCCGTTTATCCCGGTACGAATATTAGCGTAAGATTTACATGTAAAGAAAAGGTTGAACAAGAAACTCGCGATGAAAATGACATTCCAAAAGGAATTGTAAAATGGCTTGTTGAAATGCTAGACGAAACCGAAGAACCTCTTGTGGGTATAGCCACTATTTTAACAATGGTGAAGAAAAAAAATTAAGAAAAATATTCAAAACCGAGACAAGTGACATATATTTGTAGGACAAAAGGCATGCAATGAAAAAGAAACCAACAAAAAACTATGTCAGTAACGATGAAACTACTCACTTGGTAAAAGAAAATTCGGCATCAATTTATATTCCTCTTAAAAAAACAAGTCCGAAACAACTTATTACCAAAGAGTTTTTATACAGTGATTTTAAAAAAATTGCTGACAAGGCACCCTTTACGATTGGAGAATGGGCCGAAATTCTTCATATTAGCGAACGCACCTTGCATCGTTATGCCAAAGACAATTCGGAATTTAACGGTATGCAAGTTGAGCGCATTTTGCATATTGAAAAACTTATTAAAATGGGCAATGAATTATTTGGCAAAGAAGGGTTCAAAAATTGGCTGGGGTTTAAACCTTTTTCTTTACAAACTCATAAACCTATCGAACAACTTACTTCTTATCAAGGTATTCAAGACATCATTGATCTATTAGGAAGAATGCAACATGGAATTCCTGCCTAATGAAAATTTATAGAATAACAAATTCTCTTTACAAAGAGGATTTATCAGGTTATGGTGCATCGCTATATGGAGGACGCTGGAATTCAAAAGGGAATGCTATTTTGTATTGTACTGAGCATATATCATTGGCTGTACTAGAATTAGTAGTCAATTTTAATAGGGCAGAAAGCCCGTTCAAGCAAAGTTTTCATTTAGTAGAACTTGAAATTGTTGAAACTAGTCAAATTGTATTAAAATTATCTGATCTGAAAAAAGATTGGATCGAGGATATGCATTATAGTCAATATATAGGAGATGAATTCTTAAACGAAAATTCCAATCTTATACTCAAAGTTCCGTCAGCAGTAGTACCAGAAGAACATAATTTCTTAATCAACCCCTCTCACAAAGATTTCAAGAAAATTAAAATTACCAACTCCCACGTCTACAAATTTGATGGAAGATTGATGCACTAAAACCATAAATGAAATCAACCTTAACTTGGTAGAATAATAATTCCGCCTCTCGATTAATGAACGCCCATTTTTATCTTTAAATTAGAATCAAGTGCATCTAAAAATGCTTCTGTATTCACATAATGTTCGCCTAGGGTAACCTTATTACCATGAATACAAACAGCAAGATCTTTCGTCATAACACCACCTTCAACAGTTTCTATACAAACTCTTTCAAGATGATTACAAAAATCAATGAGAGCTTGATTATCATCTAATTTGCCTCTGAAGGCTAAACCACGAGTCCAAGCAAAAATAGAAGCAATAGGATTTGTACTAGTTGGCTTACCCGCTTGGTGATCACGATAATGACGAGTTACGGTGCCATGCGCAGCTTCGGCTTCCATTGTATTTCCATCCGGTGTAATTAGTACAGATGTCATTAATCCCAAACTACCAAAACCTTGCGCTACCGTATCGCTTTGAACATCTCCATCATAGTTTTTACAAGCCCAAACAAAATTGCCATTCCATTTTAATGCAGAGGCTACCATATCATCAATTAATCGATGTTCGTAAGTAATACCTGCTTCTTTAAACTGAACCGCAAATTCCTGATCATAAATTTCTTGAAAAATATCTTTGAATCTTCCGTCGTATTTTTTCAAGATTGTATTCTTTGTTGAAAGATAAAGAGGCCATTTTTTACTTAATGCCATATTGAAACAACTACGAGCAAAACCAGTAATGCTTTCGTCAGTATTATACATACACATTGCAACGCCATCGCCCTTATAATTATAGACTTCAAATGATTGCGCTTCACTACCATCTTCTGGTGTAAAGGTCATGGTTAATTTCCCCTTTCCTTTAATTACCGTATCAGTTGCTCTATACTGGTCTCCAAATGCGTGTCGCCCAACAATAATAGGTGCAGTCCAATTGGTGACCAATCGTGGTACGTTTTTCATGACGATAGGTTCACGAAATACAGTTCCATCTAAAATATTTCGAATTGTACCGTTGGGCGATTTCCACATTTGCTTTAACCCAAATTCTTTTACACGCTCTTCATCTGGTGTAATGGTGGCGCATTTTATTCCAACACCACATGCTTTAATTGCATTTGCACAATCAATTGTTATTTGATCATTGGTAGCATCACGACTTTCAATTCCTAAATCAAAATATTGAATTGGCACTTCAAGATATGGAAGTATTAATTTCTCTTTAATAAATTTCCAAATGATACGGGTCATTTCATCACCATCAATTTCAACAACTGGGTTAGCTACAACAATTTTTGCCATTTTAGTTTCTTATTTTAAATTAGGAATGGTTGCAAATGTAATTCATCAATATTGAAATATAAAATGATGAATTCTTTATATTAATCTTTCATTCAAAACGGGAAACAATTTAGTATCTACGATTGAAATGTAAGTCTCAATTAATATCCAACTATATATTTTGCAACCATTTTTTAAATCTATGAATTACATTTGTCGTCAACTTTATAATAATAATAATGAGTAAAATTACTTTAGCCATTCATGGTGGTGCAGGAACAATATTAAAATCAACCCTAACCCCTGAACTTGAAATACAATACAATAGTGGATTACAAGCTGCATTGGATGCCGGATATTCAATATTAGAAAATCATGGCACTTCATTAGACGCTGTTACTGCCGCAATTAAATCGCTTGAAGACAATGAACTTTTTAACGCAGGTAGAGGATCTGTATTCACAAAAAAAGGTATCAATGAAATGGATGCGGCTATTATGGATGGTAGTAATCTAGCTGCTGGTGCAGTAGCTGGTGTTCGTAATATTAAAAACCCTATTGTATTAGCCAAAGAAATCATGCTGCATTCAGGTCATGTTATGCTGAGTGGCAATGGCGCAAAAGAATTTGCATTGAATAGAGGTGTAGAACAAGCTCCTGATGAGTATTTTTTCACTAAATATCGTTATGACCAATGGATTGAGATTAGAGATAGCGATTATTACCAATTAGATCATAAGGAAGATAATTTAAAAGGCATGCCGCATGAAGAAAAAAAGTTTGGTACGGTTGGAGCAGTTGCATTAGATGAATATGGCCATATTGCTGCTGGGACTTCAACCGGTGGCATGACCAATAAACGTTATGGCAGAATTGGTGACAGCCCAATACCTGGCTCTGGCACTTATGCAAATGATGCAACATGTGCAATTAGTTGCACCGGACATGGCGAGTACTTTTTACGCGCTGTGGTTGCCTATGATGTTTCATGCTTAATGGAATATAAAGGTCTTAGCCTTAAAGAAGCTTGCCATGTTGTTGTAAAAGAAAAATTGGTTAAACTTGGTGGCGAAGGCGGATTAATTGCAGTTGACGCTAAAGGAAATTTTGATTTATGTTTTAATAGCGAAGGTATGTATCGTGGCGCTAAAACCAGTGATGGTGTAAATATGGTTGCGATTTATAAAGGGTAAATAGTTTTAGAATCTTCTTTCTTGGTTTATCAAATTCGAATTTTACTGAACTTTCTGGAACGGGTTTTCATCTTTCTTTCAACGAATTTCCAATACATGTTGAGTGCTATTCCGCGTACTGCTTTTACATGCAGCTAAAATAAAATCAACTCTTTATCATTGCACAATTCGGTGCATTTTATTCTATCGAACTTCCTTCAGCAAGAATAACTATCAATTGAGATAATTTGATTAATTATAGAGAATGCTAATCATTTCTTTCTAAAAGTGTCTACTATATTTGAAATATAATTTCTAATCATTAATTCAAAATAAAAAAAATAGTATGAAAACAATCAAAATTATTTTTCTAGCAATTGTAATATCTAGCATGAAGGTGGAAGCACAAATTGAATTAATCGGAACCGCCCTTAATAACACAATTAGTCAAGTTGAGCTACTTCAATGGCAAGCCCTAGATTCAAATTCAATCAATACAACAAATTCTAACCTAGATACTTATCTGCTAGGCTCTTCAGTGTTTGACGATGCTTATGGCAATTACTATTTTAGAGGGACTGATTCACTTACAAATGGCCTTTTTAATTTAAATCTTCAAAGCGGTTCGCAAAACTTACTAGTTTCTGATCAGGTCTATAATAGCGGTGTTCAAATTGATATGAGTAATGGCAAGGCATTTTCATTGGCGGGGGATAGTACTGGATTTTTATTTGCACTCTATGAAATGAATTTAAATACTAATACAAATACATTACTAGGTGTTTTTAATGAACCAATTACGATGCCAGCAATAAGTGAATCAACTTGCTTTGATTCGAACAATGGTATTTTTTATTTTATTGGTTACGACAGTAATTTAACACTAAAACTATTTTCTGTACCTGTTTATGGTTCAAGTTTCTCGTATAGCAAAATATTAATCCCAGCTGCTACAAGTTCAAATATCCTTCAAAAAATTCATTACAATAATGTCAATAATTCAATTTTCGGAATGATGGTTAATTACGATACACTCTCGCCAAATATTACGGCGGATATTGTGAGTCTTAATAAAATTAATGGCTCAACGAGTGTTCTTCAATCTTTTAGCCAATTTAGTACTTACCAAAATGGGACTTCCAATTTTGATCAAGCAACCGGTACATATATGTTTGTTGGCATTGAGCCCTCAAACAATTATAAGCATGTTTTATTTAATACCAATACATCAAATCTTCAAATAGGATTCCTTCCAAATAATGTGCATAATATTGAGTGTGACAATTCTAAGTTTGCAAAAACAAAATACAATCCAACTAGTTTAGAAAGCGTAAATTCGGACGAAGAAGTTATCGTCTGGCCTAATCCAGCAACGAATAGCATTAATATTCAATCTAGTCAATTGCTGCAAAATTCAAATATAAAAATGATAGGAATGGATGGAAGAATATATTTACAACAATCACTTAATGGAAATCTTAAACTAGATACTGATTTCCTTCCTAGAGGGGTTTACTTTTTAAATATATCTGATAATCTAACTTCAAAAAGCAAACTTATCACTTTAAATTAGTTAGTCTATTTAAGAATAGGATTCTATTTAAGTTTTTTAAGATGAAGGGAAGTTTTTCACCTTCTTCATAACTTCAGATTCTAAACTTTTTTTATAATCACTCACTTTTTGTTGCAATTTCAAATCAGCGCTTCCAAGTATTTGTAAGGCAAGTATGCCTGCATTTTTCGCTGCATTTAAAGCAACAGTAGCAACAGGCACACCGTTAGGCATTTGCAAAATCGACAAAATAGAATCCCAACCATCAATCGAATTACTTGATTTTACTGGCACACCAATCACAGGTAATGGCGTTATACTCGCTACCATACCCGGTAAATGCGCAGCCCCACCCGCTCCTGCAATAATGACTTTAATACCACGTGCACTTGCCTTAGTTGCATAGTCCATCATACGTTTGGGTGTTCGATGCGCAGACACAATAGTACATTCATGTTCAATGCCCTGTGACGATAAAAAAAGAGAGGCTTCCTGCATGATAGGCCAATCGCTGTCACTGCCCATTATAATTCCCACTAAAGGCTTTTTACGATCAAAGTTTGCTTTACCCATTGTGCTATTTTTTTTGCTTCATCTAAAGAGGAATGTGTTACGGTAACATGCCCCATTTTTCTGAAAGGTTTAGTTTGTTTTTTGCCATAAATATGTACGTGCACACCCGCATGTGACATACATTCTTCAATATTCTCGTAATACACATTTCCGGTATAACCTTCAGCACCTAATAAATTAACCATGGCAGAAGGCTTTTTAACTTTTACACTTCCTAAAGGCAGATTTAAAATACCTCGAATATGCTGCTCGTATTGCGAAGTTTCACTGCTCTCAATGGTTTGATGCCCGCTATTATGTGGTCGAGGTGCAATTTCGTTTATAAAAAGATGATCATTTTTATCAATAAAAAATTCGACTGCTAATAAGCCGCAAATATTTAATTTGGTGATTAAAGTAGATGCAATTTGTTTTGCTTTGGCTAATAATAACGAATCAATTTCAACAGGATACAACAATAAATCAAGCATATTGGCACCTTCTACAAAATCCATGGCCACTGCATCAAAACAAATAATTTGGCCTTGTTCATTGCGTGATGCAATAATGGCAATTTCCATTTTTAAATCCACCTTATCTTCCACCAAGCACGATGTATCCATCAATCCAGCATGATCCTTCTCTGAATTGACAATACAAACGCCTCGACCATCATAACCATCCTTTCTACTTTTTTGTACAAAAGGATAAGTAATATCACCTTGCTCTAATGAAACTAATACATCATTTTTATTTTCGAAGAAGGTGAAGTCAGATGTAGGCAAATCGTTCGCTTTGAAAAACATTTTTTGTAACCCTTTGTCATTAATAATTTCAAGCGCATGCGGATCAGGATGAACAAGAATACCTTCTTCTTTAAGCTTTTTCAAAGCCTCTACATTCACATGTTCAATTTCAATGGTTACAATATCACAGTCTTTACCAAATTGATAAACTGTTTCAAAATCCTGTAGACTCCCAACTTGAAATTCATTACAAGCTAATCGCGATGGCGCTTCCTTATCAGGATCAAGCACTTTTGTATAAATATCCCATGTGCGTGTACATTGTAATAACATTTTACCAAGTTGACCACCGCCAAGGATACCTAGTTTTTTTTGTGTTGAAAAGAAAGATGAATTCATGAGCGACAAAGATAATGATGGATTCGCAGAAATTTGAAAGAAGAAACTGAATGAAAGTAAGATTTCTCTTGTTTTAATTTTGGCTAGCAAACACGCTTTCGGTTCATACTCCTTAGCCCTTACCAAACGCACTTCTTAGTGAGGGCTTGCGGGGTAATGCCATACCGACATTTTTAGTCGGGATTGCCACATCGTATCACCTGAAAATAAATCATCTGAATCACGGATTAAACTGATTAAAAGATGAACACGGATTAAATACAGGGAGTCGTGCGAAATTATATAATCTATGATTCTTGAATTTGTATTCAATCGGTGAAATCAGTGTAATCTTTTAAATCCGTGATTCTGATAAAAAATCTGAATCACGGATTAAACTGATTAAAAGATGAACACGGATTAAATACAGAGTGTCGTGCGAAATTATATAATCCATTATTCTTGAATTTATATTCAATCTGCGAAATCAGTGTAATCTTTTAAATCCGTGATTCTGATAAAAAATCTGAATCACGGA
>DAOOQH010000038.1:0-18292 GCA_035388625.1 Chitinophagaceae bacterium
AACAAGACATGCGCGTTAGAGTATCACCTTTGCATTAGACTTAAATAAATAAGTCGATAAATTTAGAGAGTATGAAAAAAACAATTTACTTATTAACAGCTGTCATGTTATTTACAACAGCTACACTTTTAGCACAAACAGAAACAAAAGCGAATAGTGAACAAATGAAACAGGATGTAGTAATGGTTGGTGGAAACATTGGAAATTTTAGATCCAATTTTCAAAAAGATGCGAATCAAGTTCAAATTCAATTGACGCCTCGCATTGGTTGGATGTTAAGAGAGAGATTTATGTGGGGCGTTTATGCTGATTTTGATTTTCAAGCGGTTCAAAATGCACAAACACAAATTAGATATGGTGCTGGTTTATTTGCGAGAGCTTATACCGGTAGAGGTGGTCCAGTTGGTTATTCTAAAACAAGATTATTTGGTGAATTCTCATCTGGATTTGGTGGTTTGAATTTAAAAGTAGCTGACAAATCAAAACCCAATTCTACAGTTAATGGTTTGGCAATTGGATTTGGTGGAGGACTTGCATATTTCCCAGCGTCAAATGTTAGTATAGAATTGATGCCACGTTATGTATTTAATACGGGTATGGGATCGGCGCAAGCTCGTACTGCATTGAGTATTACGTTTGGTGCAAATATTTATTTTTCTAAATCAAAAGCACGTGAAATTTCAAAAGAAATGTAATTAATGAAAATTTGAATACAGAATATCATTCCATTCAAAAACGATACCTACTCATACTGACCAAATTAAATCAATATTAAAATTGATAAAATTTGATCTAAACCAAAGCCCTGAAAGTGTTATGCTTTTGGGGTTTTGGTATTATAGATTATAAACAAAATAGACCTTACGTACTCCTATTCTAAAAAATCTTCTATACTATCCTATTCATTTCAGGCTTTTCTGGTAAATGAGTTTGAGAGCTTACATTTTTGATTTGAACCAGACCAGGTTTTTTTCCCTTTTCAAAACTACCAATCTTATCTTCCATACCAAGAGCATATGCACCGTTTGAAGTTGCCCATTTTAATATTTCTTCTAACAAAATAGAAGGATATTTTTTTTGAATGGTAATCATTTCACTTACTATACTGAGTTGATGATTTGAAGCAAGACTATCTGTTCCTAAAACAATTTTACATCCATTCTGCATCAACATATCAATATATGGCAATCGATTTTCGATATATAAATTGGCATTCGGACAAAGACAATAAAATAACCTTTTACCAAATGAATTTGCGAATTGAATATCCGTATCATTAGATATGGTATTATGAACCAATATTAGATGTTGTTGATTTTTTAATTTTGGAAAATAAGTTTGGAGAGAAGTTTTTCCTGAAGATAGAAAATCGAAATCTCCTCCTAAAATAGAGTTGAATAATTTTAAAAAATCGCCCTCGCCTTTTTCAAAAATTTCATTTTCAGCCTCACACTCTTGATTATGAATACTTGTAATTTGATCAATAGAAACCTGATCCACATAATTTATAAGTGAGTTTGAAACGGAGTATGGCGCATGCAAAACCAAAGAGCTTTGATGGTGCGATTTGAATTGATTTAAAATATCTTGATATTGCGTAAATCGTTCTAACGCATTGCTATCTAATAATCCAACACATTCAACAAAGGTGTGATATATGAGATTCCCTTTCTTCTTTTGAGATAATGAATCTATTGTATTACTAATATCTCCAACTGCAACAATGCCATTATCTAACATTTGTTTTTCGGCTAATTCAATTGCGTTTTGAATAGCTTCGGCACTAAATTTTTGCCTTTGTTGATTCACGTTTAGAAGAAAATCAACCAAACCGGTATGTTCTTTAAATTCTCCTTTTAAATGTGAAAGTTCAAGATGGCAATGCGCATTCACCATCCCTGGCATTAACAATCCCTCAATATGTTGAACATTATTATTATTTGGATGATGAATAATATTGTGAATGCAATGCGCGTCATCTAAAACAATCACTTGATCTGAAGGCAAGAAACAATAACCATCAAAAATATAATCCGCTGAAAAATAACGCATGGTGTAAAAATAACAAAGCCACCCGAATTGAGTGGCTTTGTATGGAATATGATTTAAAAAATATTAGTGTGCAACAGTTACTTTACGAGTAATTGTTCCTTCACTTGTTACCAACGCTAATGTATAAACACCATTACTCATTGCTGAGGTGTTGATCACTAAACCTTGATTACCATTTAAATTTGAAAGATGATTTGTATAAACCGCTTTTCCAGTAACATCAAACATTGAAATTGTTACGTTTGAAATTTTATTTAATGTAAAATCAACATTTACGAAATTGTTCGATGGATTAGGGAATATATTTAAATTAGAGTTCGCAACTACATCATTTACTGAAGTAGGATAAGCGCCTTTCCAAGCTCCATTTTGTGCTTCTCCACTTAATCCACTTATTAAAATTACATTTACTTTAGTTTTTGCTAACTCAAGCGTTGAAGGAATTGCCCAATTAAAAGTATAAGAATAAGTACTTCCAGCGGTCATAGTTCCAGGTAAAGATCCAGATACACCTTCAAATCCACCTACGATATCTTTTGCTACAAAGTCGTAATACATTTTTGATGCGGCAACTGGATCTGCTTCATTATCCCAGTTAAATCCTGCACCAATTAAATTTGGAGCAGCTGCACCTGAGTAATAGTTTGCTTGATTCCAAGCTGATGATGTACCATGATCATCATCTTTCGTTACAACTAACGCTAGTCTATAATCGTAATTTGGTTTTGTTGAAATAGCCATCTTCGCATCAACCTTAACTGACATGCTAGATCCAGTAATTACTGGTTGAGCAACTGTAAGATCAGCAACACCAAAATCAGCTTTATGATCAGTATAAGCAGTAAACATATCACTTGGATCAATTATTTCAGATCTACCAACTGCTACAGAAGGGAATCCGCTGAAACCAGGTAAAGCTGTTAAACCATCATCATACGCTGTAACTGTCATAGGATCACCATTATGAACCGCTACATAAATATCATCAGGATGAGCTGCATGAACTGAATCCATGAATACAGTTCCACGAGGACACCATCCGCACCATGTTCCAGTTGCTTCTTCAAATATATTTCTGTGTGTAGGACTAAATGTTGCTCCACCGAATTCAGAGAATGTAGAATCATTTGATAAGTCAGCATCGCCAGGTAATTCAACCCACATTTTAATTGGCTTAATACCTGTTGTTGCCATTGGGTAATTCAATGAAAACACTTGTGTTGCAAAAGATGCGATATTTCCAGTTTGCGGAAAACTTTGAGTGCTTACACCATCGTTCACTTTAATTGTATAACTTGTAATATTTGTGCTTCCCAAGTTTTGTAATAAACCTTGAACTGGAATAGTTCCTCCAACGGTTGCATAAGATTTATGAGTTGCTGTTCTTGGTATCATATCAAGAAGAGCTGCGTCTTTTGATGGTAAAATTTGAAGTTTTACATTGTCCAAATGAAGTCTGTTTTTATCAAAATTGTCATTCACAAATGCAATATAAACGGTTTGACCTGCATAAGCAGATAAATCAATTGCATGTGTAGTCCATGTGGTATTTTCAGCTGCAACCGTTAATAATGGAGCTGCTGTAAAACTTGTATAAGCATTTGTCGTAGTTGAAATTCGAACCTTAAATCCATCATTATAAGGAGATCCTTCACCTGCTTGAGATGAAAAGACAAGATACGCACCTGCAACAGGATTTAATGCTGGAGAAATTAACCAGTCATTTGAGGTGCCAGCTGGTGTATACCAAGATGTTGAAGCCAAGTAATTATCGGTAGTAGAACCACTATATTTTGCACTCACCCATGCATTTGTTCCGAAATTAAAGGCTGATAAATTGCTTGCCACTGTCAAGCCATCTCCATTATATTGAGTCCAGTTTGAAGGTAATGCTGGTGGAGTTGGTGCATTAAAATTATCCTGCCAGATAATTTGTGCTGAAGCACTCCCTAAACTAAGGGCTGCAAATAACGAAAGTAATGTTTTCTTCATTTTAAAATTTTTAGAATCCAAAAGTAAGGAAAAAAAAATGACTTCATTCAGTTAACTCAACTTCAATACAAATATTTCGATAAACCCATAAAAAAACCGCCTGAATGTAATTTCAGACGGTTCATTTTATTAAAATAAAAAATAATTAATGTGAAATACTTACCTTTCTAGTAATTGAACCTTCTTTTGTTTTTAAGGTTAATGTATAAATTCCATTGTTGAAAGTAGATGTATTAATCACTAAACCTTGATTACCATTTAAATTATTTAATGATTGGCTGTAAACTGTTTTACCTGTAATATCATTCAAAGCAATTATAATATCTGAAGTTTGTGATAGAGTAAAATCAAGATTTAAATAATCATTTGACGGATTAGGGAAAAGATTTACATTTTCTTCCTTAAGAATATTGTTTACTGAAGTCGGATAAACACCGGTCCATTTGCCATTATGTATTTCACCACTTAAACCACAAATTAATAAGACATTTGCTTTACATTTAGCTAAAGAGGTTCCTGCAGGAGCCGCCCATGTAAATGTATAAGAATAGGTACTTCCTGCAGTCATCGTTGCTGGCAATGATGCTGTTTGACCATTAAATCCACCAGAAATACTACGAGCAACATGATTGTAAATCATTTGAGAGGCTGGCACGGTACTTGGCAATAATTCATATCCGCCCATCACACCGTTTCCTCCACCTGCATAAGCATTTGCTTGATTATATCCTGAAGCAGTTCCACGAACATCATCTTCTGTCATAACTAAAGCCAAACGATAGTCATAAGATGGCTTTGTAGAAATTGCCATTTTAACATCTACTTTTACCGAAACATTCGTACCCGTTGCTACTGGAGGATTTATTGTAATATCGCCAACTCCAAAATCATTTTTGTGCGTATTATATGCAGTTAAGAAATCTGATGGGTCCTCTTCAACTTTTCTATCAACTAATCCAGAAGGATAGCCTCCAATTAAAGGTCCCATACCTGCATCATAAACGGCTACTGTCATAGGATCATTATTATGCACCGCAATAGCAACAGCATCTGGATGTAATTTGGCTAATGAATCCATGAAAACCGCACCACGTGGGCACCATTGACACCAAGTTCCTGTAGCTTCCTCAAAAACAGGAACATGAGTAGGATTGAATGAAGCACCTCCAAATTCTGATTTACTTGAATCATTAGAAGCATCGGTATCACCTATCAATTCTACCCATAATTTAATTGGTTTAATTCCGGTTGATGTCATTGAATAATTAACAGGAACTGTTACTATTGAACCTGAAGGAATAGAAGTTGTTTGTGGAAAATTTTGAGTACCAGAGCCATCATTTATTTTGATATTATAAGCACTCATTGGAGTTGTTCCTATATTTTGAATCTTAGCTGTCACAGCTACATTACCACCAACCGTTGCAAATGATCCATTTGTCAACATTTTTGGAGTCATAGTTAATACCGCTGCATCTTTTGATGGTTGTGTACCAGGCGTAAATGTATAATAAGTATTATCGGCAGGACCATCATAATTTCCTGCAGTTGTAGCAGTAGTTGAAGCAAGTGCAGGCGAACCACTTACACTTAAAGCAGTTGTAGAATTGATTTGAACACCAGCTGTAATAGCGATAGCTGTTGCTCCACTTGTAGCAGCAGTTCGTTGATCAACAATATGAATTTTATTGGTTGTCTCGTCAAAAACAAATGCCCAATATGCGAAAATATTTGCATTTGCTACATTACTACAAGAACTGTATTGTACCCAATATTGTCGATTAGGAGCAGTTCCAAAAGTTTTGGTTACAATATTGTCATTTGTTCCAGAACAAGTAATACCCCAAACACAAACAGATTTATTTGGAATAGCTGCATTTGGTAAACTTAGATTGGTTGCAGAAGGTGCAGCTAACGCAGTAGCAACATCAAAAGTCAAAACACCAGTAGTTGATATTTTGTATTGTGTAACAGGAGCGCCATTAAAGTTAAAAGCAAAAGGAAGTGTTTGAGTTGACGACCAAACTGGAGTCGCTGAGGCCGCTTGAATACTTGTCCAACCAGTTACACCAGCTATGGGTTCTTCAACATCGGTATTGAGTGCTCCTGGGTTTTGACCGATCGTAATATTGGGCAATTGCCAATATTGCGCGTAGTTAACAAATGCACAGAGCATTGCTACTGCTAAGAGGAAAATTTTTTTCATAATTATTAATATTTTAATCAAAGATATAAATTAAGAAATATAATTTCATGTATTTTTTAGGAATAATCTTTGGCTGATAAGTATTCAATTTCGACTTCCCAACCTTACTATTCATCCCTTTCAATTTTTTAAATACACTTTGACAAATCAATTCTTCAAAGCAAAAAAACATAAAATCAAATGCTTGAAAATATGAGTTTGTCGTTCAATTATTGATCATCTTCCCTTTCTTCACAACATAAAATTGGCTTTTCTCCGCTAAAATGCCACTTTTGGAATAATTTTAACAAAAAAAACTGCAAGTCTGAACAATAAGCGGTATTTTAGCAGTCAAATTTATTTTGTTATGAAAAAGATTTTAACTGTAATCGTATTTGTAGTGGTGAGTTTATCATCATTTGCTCAAACAATTTGGAAAGATACCGTTACCTATCCAGGAAGTTTCCCAAAAGACGGCACTTTGAATTATTTATATGACACTATTTATAATAATTCATCAAGCCCATTAACCTTAACTTGGAGCAAAGCATCAGAAAATTTATTAACAGGTTGGACAGGCGTAAGTGTTTGCGATGGTGCCACGGGTACAATTGGCACTTGTTATGGATGGTCTGATTTAGGTTCAACGAAAACGATTATAATTGCACCAAATGGAAAAGCTACATTAGAAGTTCAAATGAAAGCTGCTGCAACTGCAATGGATGGTACTTCAACGGTTACCTTGACTACTAATTTTGGTCCAATTGTTTATCGATTTACTGCTTGGCCAAGTGCAACAAAAGATTTTGATAATAATAATTTTGTAAACATTTATCCTAATCCAGCACGTGATTTCGTGAACATTACAATTAATGATAAAAAAGTTACAAATATCAATGTGGTGAATGTAATCGGTCGTCGAATTGCTCGATTTAATGTAGATGCAAACAAAACTGATAATATTCGTGTACCGCTAGATAAAGTAGCAGATGGAATTTACTTATTACAATTTTCTGATGCTAGCGGGAAAGTTTTAGGTGTACGTCGAGTTACCAAACAATAATTCAATTTAAATATGATATTAAAAGGACTTTCTTCGGAAAGTCTTTTTTTATTTCGGCGCTTTATTACTTTTACAAATTGTCTAAACATGTACCTTAATTTATCACTCCATAAAACTCAAAATTTATAATGAAAATCATATCCTATAACTTAAATGGCATCCGCGCTGCAATGGGTAAAGGCTTATTAGAATGGATAAAAAGTGAAGATGCTGATATTTATTGTTTTCAAGAACTAAAAGCAAATGTAGAAGATATAAATTCTGCTGCTTTTGAAGAACTCGGCTATAATTGCTATTGGTTTTCTGCACAAAAAAAAGGTTATAGTGGGGTTGGTATCATTACTAAAGAAAAGCCGCATGAAGTTGAATATGGATGTGGTATGGAACAAGCCGATTTTGAAGGACGTGTTTTACAATTAAAATTTAATAATTTTCATCTAATCAATACCTATTTCCCAAGTGGAAGCAGCGGAGATGAGAGACAAGGATATAAAATGGAATTTTTAGAAGATTATATCAATTTATTAAATGCAAAACTTCAAGAACAAAATAGCCAATTAATTGTAGCAGGCGATTATAATATTTGTCACAAAGAAATTGATATTCATGATCCAAAAGGTAATAAAAAATCGAGCGGTTTTTTACCTGAAGAGCGCGCATGGATGGATCGATTTTTTGAAACGGGTATGGTCGATAGTTTTAGATTAATTAATCAAGAACCACATCAATACACATGGTGGAGTTATCGTTTTAATTCAAGAAGCAAAAATAAAGGTTGGCGTATCGACTATATCAATGTTTCAAAATCACTAGAAGATAAAGTTAAACACGCCGAAATTCTTGCCGATGCAATTCATTCAGATCATTGTCCTGTTACATTAGAATTAAATATGTAACCAGCATAGATTCTGTTATCTCGATTTTTAAGCTGATTTTGATATTGGATAAAGTATAAATATTTTTCACAATTAAATAATTGAATGATGTATATCTATAATGTGAGTATAAAAATTGCATATGCAATTGAAGGTGAATGGATAAAATGGATGAAGGAAGAACATATGGATGAAGTGATTGCGACGGGTATGTTTGATTCATATTTGTTTTATGAATTAGTTGATCCTATTAGCGATGACGGTAAAACATTTGTTGCTCAATATTTTACAGATTCAAAAGAACGCTACGAAATGTATATCGAAAAATTTGCTCCCTTATTAAGACAAAAAGGATATGATAAATATGGAAATCAATTTATTGCTTTTAGAACAATTATGAAAACATGTTGATCTACAGAAGTGCCTGTATATAAGTACTTTGTTGAAATGCAAATGTTGATAATGTGTGCAAATCCTTTGTTTATAACGGTTACAGCTAAAATAAAATTTTGGAATCTCGGGAAACGTAGTAATTTAGCGGTTCTAAACATTATTATAAAACTTTAAAATTTAAAAAAAATGAACAAAGGTGAATTAATTGAAGCAATGGCTAAAGCTGCCGATTGTACAAAAACACAAGCAGGAGAAGCTCTTGACGGATTTTGTAGTGCTGTTACAACAGCTCTTAAAAAAGGAGATAAAGTAACATTAGTAGGATTTGGTACATTCTCTGTATCTAAGCGTGCTGCACGTATTGGACGTAATCCTCAAACAGGAAAAGAAATTAAAATAGCAGCAAAAAAAGTTGCGAAATTTAAAGCTGGAAAAGAATTAAGCACTAAAGTAGCAAAATAATTTAAGCGTTTATCAAACCATTAAACCGAGCATTGTCTCGGTTTTTTTTATTGAATAAAAAATTAAATACCTCTTCCAAAATCGATGTATATCTCAATGAAATGAGTATATTTGTCGCTCAAAATATATTTTATGGGCAGAGGCGACAAAAAAACAAAACGTGGTAAAATCTTTAAAGGTTCATTCGGAAAACATAGAATGAGAATTACTAAGATTAAAAAAGTAACAGAAAAGAAAGCGTAAGTTTTCTTTTTTTGTTTTTATAGCATTCTTGATTTGTTATTTTTTTTGCCTTTGGATATAAAGTTATTTTACACACTGTAATCAATTTGATTCATGATACAGTATTCACCTTTATAATGAAAATTCTATTGGTGAGAAAGCCCTCATCAATAAATGAAGGTTGAACTTATTGCTAATTGATCTGCGATTCAAATTATGGTGGTATATCGGTTCATTCTGTGATATCTCTGAGCTCATTACACAACTGAAAACAGAACTAATTGTTACCATTTACTCATTAAGGCAGAGTTGAAATGGTTTAGTTTATTAGAGTCTCATAACTAATTTTTATTACCATTACAAAATCAATAAGTCATAAAAAAAGAGGAACATTTCTGCTCCTCTTGAATAATAAGATTATGAGTGCTTTAAATTGCGGCAAGCTGCACTTTTTGTTGTAACTCTTTTACTTGTTCACGTATCATCGTATCAGTATCCATCAAATCTTTTACGGTTTGACAACTATGAATAACAGTGGTATGATCTCTACCACCAAAATGATCGCCAATGGTTTTGAGTGAGTTCTTAGTAAATTGTTTTGCAAGAAACATAGAAATTTGTCGAGCTTGAACTATTTCGCGTTTACGTGTTTTTGCCTGAAGCTTATCGTATGTGATTTCATAATATTCGCAAACCATTTTTTGAATAGTATCAATCGTAATTTCTTTAGAAGATGTTTTAACAATATTGCGAAGTACTTTTTTCGCCAGATCTAAATCAATTTCACGCTTTACTAATGATGAGTGTGCCAATAGCGAAATTAAAGCACCTTCCATTTCGCGAATATTGTTTTGAACATTATAGGCAAGGTATTTTACTACTTCTACTGGAAGTTCTAAACCATCGTTACGCATTTTATGCTCAAGTATTGCCATCCGTGTTTCAAAATCGGGCGCTTGTAAATCTGCACTCAATCCCCATCTAAAACGTGAAAGTAAACGCTCTTGCATACCATCTAAATCTTTAGGTGGCTTATCACTAGTTAAAATTAATTGCTTGCCATTTTGATGCAAGTGATTAAATATAGAGAAGAAGGCATCTTGAGATTTAATAGCTGGTGCGAAATAATGAATATCATCAATGATTAAAACATCAATGAGCTGATAGAAATTGATAAAATCATTTATTTCATTATTACGTGAATGCTCAATAAATTGATGAATGAATTTTTCGGCACTTACATACAATACTGTTTTGTTTGGATGAAGTCGTTTTGTTTCATTTCCAATAGCATGCACTAAATGTGTTTTTCCTAACCCTGAGGCGCTATACAGTACTAGTGGATTAAAAGATGTGCCACCTGGTTTTTGTGCAACTGCAATACCTGCGCTTCTAGCCAATCGATTACATTCACCTTCAACAAAAGCATCAAATGTATGATTTGGATTAAGTTGAGGATCTATCTGAGAACGTTTTAAACCAGGAATCACAAAAGGATTTTTAATACCTTGGTCATTTCCTAAATTTATATCTACATAATTATTGCCTAATTGAGCTTGTTGATGATTACTAGCCAACACGCGAACTGATGCTGGATTTTTCTTATTTTGATTTTCCATCAAAATACGATATTCTAATTGTCCACTTTTTCCTAATTCACGCTTAATTGTTTTTGCAATTAATTCAACATAATGTTCTTCAAGCCATTCATAAAAAAATTGACTTGGTACCTCTATCACTAATACATCTCCTTCAAGTGCAACTGCTTTAATTGGTTCGAACCATGTTTTATATGACTGCCAGCTAATATTATCTTTAATTACCTTTAAACAATTCTCCCATATTTTATCAAAGGTCTTCGTCATATTATTATTACTAAATTTATATATTTCTGTTATCTTAATTTTTTTCGTTTTTTTCTTATACAGTAATGTGTATAAAATTATTTAACGGACAACGAAAGTGGTAATTTTTTGTTGAAAAAAAAAATTTTTATGTTGTTGTTTCTTTCACAGAAATAGCAGTAAAATTTGAAACGTAGTCGTAGTCGTTTTTATTATCAAAATAAATATTTATTCGACCAAGTTTTATGCCCGCCCATCCAACTTGATTAACAATTACTTCTTGATTTTTTAAATTTTTTGCCTTATGAGGTTCATCTAAAAATGTATGTGTATGACCTCCAAGAATCAGATTTATATGTTCAGATTGTGCTGCTAGAATTTTGTCAGAAACCTTGTCATCCTTGTATTCGAAGCCAAGATGCGAAAGACAAATAATATAATCGCAATGTTTTTTTCGCTTTAAAAAATAAGCTATTTCATTCGCATTTTCTATTGGATCATGATATTTTATTTCACCAAATAATTTATCAGGTACTAATCCTTTTAGTTGAATACCGACTCCTAAAATTCCAATTTTTAATTTACCTTTTTTTATAATTGTAAATGGCTTAATTAGATGTTCTAACATTGTATTACTGAAATCATAATTACAATTTACAATCGGAAAATTTGCATGTGCTAATTGATTGTAAAGTCCTTCAATTCCATTATCAAAATCGTGGTTACCTAAAGTGGCACAATCATATCCTAACATACTCATAATTTTCATTTCAGGTTCGCCTTTGTAAAAATTAAAATAAGGTGTTCCCTGAAAAATATCACCTGCATCTAGTAATAAAACATGATCATGTTCATTTCGAATTTTTGAAATGATTTTTTCTCGTGCTATTACACCTCCCATCCCTTGATATTTGCCACCATCCATCGGAAAAGGATCTAAACGGCTATGTACATCATTTGTATGAAGCACAGTTAATAATTTTTGTTCGTTTTCAGTTGCAAATGATTCAAATGGAAATTGACAAGCAGCAATTAAACCAGCACTCGCAGCTGTTTTTTTAATAAAATTTCGTCGAGAAATAGCGTTTGAATTGGTTGAACTAGTAAAAGATGCTTTGCTTTTTGATGTAATCTGGTTCATAATCATTGGGATTTATTTTTCGAACTGAATACGTTCTTCATTTTTTGGATAGATATTTTTTTTGCTTTGAATATAATCACTTACCAAATTGCGAATTAAAATACCCGTTGAGGTTCTTTTTTGATCTTTTAAAAAATCACAATTGTCACCACCGTTGGCAACATAATCGTTTGTAGCAATAAAATATGTTGAGTCGCTATTAATTTTGCTACTAAAAATAATCATTTGCATACTACCATCTGCTTTCTCTTGATATGCTGTATCTGTTTCATTTTGAATAAGCTGATTATTTTTAAACTTAAATTGGATATCCGTTTTTAAATTGCTATTTACTTTTCGTCTAAAATAGGTTGGCCAACCACCAGCACTTGCCGTATGGTTCAGCCATTTGATAAGAATATCACCTTTAATTTCTAGTATCATAAGTTCATTATCAAAAGGTAGAAGCTCGAGCATTTTACCTTTTGTGATATTACCCTTCATTATATCGGGCAAACGAATACCACCGGGATTAAATACAGCCCCATCTATATACATTAGTTTTGAAGCTTCATCATACATGGCGTCGGTAATTAAATTACCTAAACTGCCTCCACCTTTTTGTTTGTGAAAATCGCCTTCTGCAATACCTATAACTTCACCCATAAATATTGAAAGGCTGTCGCGATATGGTTTCAAAAAATATTCGATAGATGAAATTGTATCTGAACTTGTTGTATCCTTAATTGTATATACATTTTCGGTATGCGAACTAGATATATATTGCGTTTTACACGAAAGGAATTGAAAAGAAAGGGAAAGGAAAAAGAAAAAATAAAGTTTCATAAAGGAATTGTTTTCGAAAATTACAAAATAGATTTAACTTCGTACATTAAATTTTAATAATTATGGCATCATTTGAAACAACTGGAATACTCAAGGTAAAAAAAGATACACAAGCAGTGAGTGATAAATTTTCGAAAAGAGAATTCGTTATCACAACCGATTTAAGCACACAATATCCTCAATATATAAGCATGCAACTTACACAAGATAAATGCGCTTTATTAGATCAATTTAGAGAAGGGGATGAAATTAAAGTTTCTTTTAATTTAAGAGGTCGTGAATGGAGTGGCCCTGATGGAATTCGCTATTTTAATTCATTAGAAGCATGGCGTTTAGAAAGAGCATCAAGTAGCGCACCACAACCTCAATCACAAGCATCTTCATCACCAATATCAACGGTTGATGTAATGCCATCGCAAGAAATTGCCGACGATTTACCATTTTAATCTGAAAACATTTTACTGATAAATTTTATATTGAAGCTCTTCTGAATTATCATATTCTGAAGGGCTTCACTATTTGATTTGATATTTAAATGAGATTTAAAAAAGCTTATCCTTAAAGATGCTCTAATGTATATTCTATGAATCGGAAATATTACAGTTAGGGATACTGCTTAAAATTATTCTCACAGATAAATCCGATATCACAGATAAATACAAAAAATACATCAATTATATATTCAAATTAGTTCACTTTTCGCTTTTTCAATTGTTCTCTTTTCAAATTATATCGGCATTTATTCCCGCAGGGTGCAAGATAAGAATTGGTCTACCAACCAATTCTACAGTGATATTATCTGTGGATACTGTGCGATCTGTGAGACAATGGTCAACATCGGCATTGAAAAATATAGAATTGAATGATGCATTGCGGTAAGGATAGTAATGAAAAGCCCGCACCCCGAAGTAGAAAAATGAAATGAGGAACGAATGAAATTTTTCACTTTCGGGGGAGGACTTGTAATGAATAGCCTGTTTACCGCCCAAAATCTTATCGTAATTTTTTTTTTAATGTCGAACTTTTAATGATGTTTGAGTACTTTTAGCTTTCAATTTAGAATTATGTTAAGGGCTTTATTGGTTGATGATGAACAGAATAACTTAGATAATTTGGAATTTATGCTAAAGCATGATTGCGAAGGCGTTATGGTTGTTGGTAAAGCGCATAATGCAGTTGAAGCGCGAGAATGGCTCAGTAAAAATACCATTGACATTCTTTTTTTAGATATTAATATGCCAGGTGAAACTGGTTTTGATTTATTAAAGAGTTTACCCAATCATAATTTTAAAGTGATATTTGTTACAGCTTATTCTGAGTATTCGTTACAAGCTATTAAAGCAAGTGCAGTTGATTATTTACTCAAACCCGTCAATATTGAAGATCTTCAATTTGCACTTGAACGGGTAAAAAAAATGTTCACTAGTACCTTGGCCATTGAACAAAGTCAACAACTATTGCATCAACTTTTACAAACAGCCAATTATAATGTGGTACCTAAAAAAATTGCATTACCGCAATTAGGTGGCATTAATTATATTGATGTTGAAACTATTTCTTCGTTAGAAGCGGATGGTAATTATACGATCATACATAAAACAGATATTCAAAAATTAGTGATCAGTAAATCGCTAAAGGAATTTGATGAATTATTAGATCCGAGTATTTTTGTTCGTATTCATAAATCGTATATTGTAAATATTCATTATGTAAAAGAATATAGTACAGTTGATGGAGGCTTTGTAAAAATGACGGATGGAAATGAATGGAGCATAAGTCGGCGACAAATAGATTTATTTTTAGAAAAAATGAATCAACATAGTTTGTCATTTAAAAAACATTAAATTTATAGCTCACACCATTTTTAAAATTGCATGCGGAACGCATTAGTATTCATATTTCTAGTTTCTTATTCGTTGCGTTGTATTGCACAAGTTGCGTCACCTATTGCAATTACAACACAAGAAGGATTACCAAGTAATGCCATTTATCAAAGTCTAGAAGACCAACATGGTTTTTTATGGATCGCCACCGATCAAGGGGTTGCAAGATATGATGGTAAGTATTTTCAAATATTTGCGAAAGAGCAAGGTGTGCCCGATATTGAAGTACTGCAAATAGCCATGGAGCAAAACGGCAGGATATGGATTCGATGCTATAATAATTCAATTGCTTATTATCATACCAAAACAAATCGATTTATTGATATAACAAGTTTTGCTGAACGCATGCAAATCAAGGCCATAAAAAATATAATGGCATTGCCGAATGGGGGTATTCAATTTGACACAGAATCGGGATCAGCCATTTTTAATGAGAATTGTTTTCAATACTTTTCTAAAATACCATCTTTAGATTCAACTTTTATAATTAAGCAAAATGAAGATGGCACTGAGTTTAGATATCGTGTGTTTCGAAATCATTTAAATGATTCTAGTGTTTCTCTTTATCATACCAAAGGTAATAAAATCCTAAGCGAAAAAACATTAGGGTATTTGGGTAATAAACTTATTTTTTCATTCGATGAAAATATGCTGTATATCTTTTGCCGTAAATCGCATGATTATTATGTTTTATCAAATTTTAAAAATTCAATTTCGTCCATAAAGGTGAGTAAAAAAACTTTAACGCATGAATACTATTTGCACAATTTTACTTGCAATTATTTAAACATATTACACAGAACGAAAGATGAAATAAATGGGAAAGATGAGATTGAAGTTTATGTGTACGACAAAAAAACTGCTCGCTTTTTATATTGCTTAAAGAATGATTTTATTGCCTTTCATATGTTACAAGACCGATTGGGAAACCAATGGGTAAGTACAGTAGATAAGGGTATAGTAGTGTATAGAATTCCTTCAATTGTGAAACCTTGTTTAAAGAGCCCTTATGACAAGGTTACATTTTACAGTGTTACTAAAGATAAAAATGGTGTTGTTTACGCGGGAAATGAAAAAGGAGAAATTGTTGAAATGAATACAAAAAATGAACAATCGATTCATAAAGTATTGGCCACCAATAAAATTGAATGGCAACGGAATATTATTTTGTCGCAAAACAAAATATTTACTTTCTCAGATGGAGGCGTATTTGTTAATTACAATAGAGAAATAAAAAATAAATTTTCCAATACACATCAACCATCAAAAACTGTTTGTGAATTAAACGATTCTATCATTATCAATGGTGCCGAAAATGGCTTGAGTAAAATAAACACCATTACAGAAGAAATAACACCATTTCAAACTTCATTAAAAGAAATTACAAGTTTAGCTGTATTGGATGATGAGGTAGTTTATATTGGTTGCACTGATGGATTGCATCGCTATCATATAAAAGAAGGCTCGGTAATTCATATGAACCAAAAAGATATTCGATTAAAAGAAAGAATCGTATCTATTTGTATAACAAAAGATGATTTAGTTTGGGTAGCCACCGCTACAAATGGTGTACTTGTTTTAAAAAACAATGAGATTTTAAAACAAATAAAAGAGACCGATGGTCTTAAATCAAATAATTCACTCGCCATTGTGAGAGGCAGAGACAATGAAATTTGGTTAGGCACTAATAAAGGTGTGAGCAGAATTATTTATAAGATTGACAAAAGTAATTTCACAACAGATATTCAAAATGTATCGATAATAGATGGATTGAATTCAAATATTGTAAATCAATTATTTTATAGCGAAGGCAAGGTTTATGTAGCTACTGAAATGGGAGTGAATATTATACCCGAGCATGTTCCAATTCCATCTATTAAAGTAAGATTGGTTGGAGTAAAAATCAATCAAAAAGATACAATATTGCTTTCAGATTATGAATTGAAACCAACCGAAAAAAACATCATACTTCAGTTTGCAGGAATTGAATTAGGTGGTTATTTTGATCATGTTGACTATTCATTAGATAAAGGCAAAACATGGACCAATTTAGAAAGCACTAAATTGAGTATTGAATTTGATCATGGTAATCATACGATTTGGGTTCGAGCTGTTGATGTCAATAAAAACGCAAGTGATGATATACTCAAATTACGTTTTGATATTGCAAAACCATTTTGGAAAACATGGTGGTTTTGGGTTTTGATTGCACTTCTATTTCAGTTAGGAATTGGATACGCATTTTTTAGGCGACAAAAGAAAAAGGATATAGAACAGAAAAAGCTTGAACTTGCAAAAGCACATTTAGCCTCACTTGAACAACAAGCATTTACATCGCTTATGAATCCGCATTTTATGTTTAATGCGCTCAATAGTATCCAACATTATATCAATAATCAAGACCGGCAAAATGCCAATAAATACCTAAGTGATTTTGCATCATTAATTCGTAAAAATTTTGAAGCCGCGCAACAAGCATTTATTCCATTAGAACAAGAAATGGAAAATCTTAGTTTGTATTTGCGTTTAGAAAAAATGCGATTTAACGACAAATTTAATTTAGAAATTGAATATGTCGATGATTTGGATCCTGAAGATTGGATGATGCCAACCATGATATTACAACCTCTAATTGAGAATGCACTATTACATGGTATTATGCCTTCGCAAATTCATGGAGAGTTAGTTATTAGATTATCATTGCAAGTTGAAGATTTATTAATAGAAGTGATAGATAATGGCATTGGTGTTGAAAATAGCCGCGCACTAAAGCAAGGAAGTACCCATAGAAGTCGCGGTATGGAATTAATTTACAAACGATTACTTGCTTTAAGTTTTTTCTGTAAGCAAGAGTTAAAATTAGAATACTCTGTGCCTTATTCAGACAAGTCTAATCCTGGAAATAAAATTAGTTTACGAATACCTGAATCTCTCTATCAATCTTGGAAGAAGGCTCAAACAATGAATAATTAAAAAATTAAAATATTCGAAATGAAAAAACTTGTAGGGATATTATTCTTTCTCAGTTTGAGTAAATTGATATTAGGCCAACTGCATGCTGATCGTATCAAAAGTATCATTCAAAGAGAAGTTGCCAACAAGAGAAGCAAAAGTATCATTGTTGGCATTCTGGATCCGAGTGGCATTCAAACCTATTCTGCGGGAATATTAAATGATAGTACCCAACAAGTACCTGATGGAAATACATTGTATGATATAGGTTCAATCACCAAACTATTTACTTCACTTTTACTGGCAGATTTAAGTTTAAAAAAGAAAGTTAATTTAGATGACCCCATATCTAAATATTTACCAAAGTCTATAAAATCGCTATCCAGAAATGGCAAAGAAATTA
>DAOOQH010000039.1:0-18155 GCA_035388625.1 Chitinophagaceae bacterium
ACATCACCTCTTTCTAATAAAGTGTATCTAATTTGACTCTCTGTTTGAGTTGGGTTAGGGAATATCGTTAAATTTGAAAAAGCTTGAATATGACTCGTATTCAATGGTTCCTGCCCCCAATATGTGATTGAGTTTGTATTAAATGCGGATCCAGTCATATTTCCATTTATCTGAAATATGGGTAGTTTTTTTGTTTGCCCAAGCCATTTGAACTCTATTGGTTTGGATGGGAATCCTATTGGAAAAAATCCGGTAATTACTGAATCAATTCTTGTGATGGATGATTTTAATCGTAAAACATCGAAACTTCCTGCAGGTGTTGTGATATTTCCCCAACCATCAACTTCATTTATTCTGGTTTGATTACGTTTAAATGTTATATCGCCAATTACACCGCCCAATGGCAGTGTGATTGAATATCCTGAATTGGAACTGTCAATATTGCCAAATGCAATTGGAAATTGATAAACAATATCTGGAGACGAATAAATAGCAGGCAGTGGAATTGCAGTTGTTTGACCCGGAATCGTAACATAAGCTCCAAAACCTTTTATTTCTAATCGACTGCTTGTTGTTCCTGCATAATTATAATACTCATAGGCATCGGTTACAGGTAAATTACCAATTATATTATTTCCAACTAATGGCTGAACAAAATCGCAGCTTAAAAAAGCAAGTTGAAATATAAAAGGTGTTGCACTCATCGGAAGATAATTTTGATATTGCAATGTTCCGTTTTTCAGTGGTATTGTATTCCAAATGGTATTAACCCCTGTGAGCGAAACATCAGCTGTATTGCCTGATAAAGGGACATTGGTATAAAGTACGCTATCTGGCAAACCACAATTAGTTGCGGTTGGACATGGAAAATCAAGTCGTGTTAATGTGATTGGTGATTGAGCTTGTATTAAACAAGTTGAGGAAAGTAAAAAAAAGGATAAAATGTATTTCATATTTTGTTTGTTAGAGATCAAAGCTAAACAATAGAGTTCTTCTTTTTTAGCGAAATATTATTTTGGAAGAAAAAGAGTGAAGTAAACAAAGAATAAAACAAGACTCCTTGTTGACGTGATAAAACATTTTCAGTTAAAAATGTTATGCTGAGTATGATAAGTAGGAAAAGATAAATTAAGTTTTGATTTAAGATGGCCTTTCGAAAATGGATAAACAAAATGGAAATAAAAAAGATAAATCCCCCCAAACCAAAACTTAACCATTGGTTCAAATATTCGTTATGTGTATTAAATGTACCAAGTGCATGTCCCGCAAAAAATGAAGAAAGAAATAGTAAAGCATCCAAATGTTTTTGAAGTTCAACAGGCCCTAGTCCAAATAGCCAATGTTCTTTTAGTAAAACAAGATCAGTTTGAAAGATTAGATTTCGCATATCAACCGAATTATTGATTAAGTTTGAATTGGGATGATAAATAAATGATACAACCTCATTTAATCGTTGGGCAATAAATGGGATAAACAAAGGCAGTAAAATAGCGAATCCTAAAAGTGAAATGCTTAAAATGATTTTGAGTTTGATTGATATTTTGAATATATAAATCATACAGTAAATAAAAATAAGAAGCAATGATAGTAGAGCCGACTTAGGCATTAACATCATCAATGAAATCACGAGAATAGCTTGGAAAAATAATGAGATCCATTTAGAAATGCCATATTGTTCAAAATTATAAAGCCAAAGAATGGCAATACCGAGACATAAATACATGCCAAAATAGGTAGGATGAATATGTGTTATATTTTCAAAAGCCAAACGGTAGGTGATATGATTTAAATTCTTCATACTACCCAATATCACATTGGTCAATATACTTAAATTAGCAATGACAGACGACACTAGATTGCCATAAACAAACCAAATCAAATAAGGTTGATATGAGCTATTTGATATTTTTGATAAGCATAGAAAAACAAATGGAAATAGAAATAAACTGATTTCCCTTTCTAGAAATGAATAAACCAAATGTTTTGAATCGGGTGGTGTAAGCGGAATATAAAAAAGATAAAAAAGATAGATGCTTCCTAATATAAATGCAGTGAATATTTCAAATCGAGTGCATTTTATTTTTAATATGATCGAAGTGATTATGATGGATGCACTGATTAATATAAATACAAGTGTTTGAACTTTTGGCGGTAAAAAAAATGAGATCAAGAGAATTCTGAACACCCAAGGAATGATCCGCTCAATATATATTTTCATCATGAGACGGTTGATATGTTTTTAATGATGTTTCAGTAAATGTCTTGAATGCTTCGTGAAAATGTTGAACTGAAAATCGTAATGAATTTTCTCTAATTTCTTTAAAATTGGTCAAAGGTTTTTTCTCGAATTTTTCTACGGCTTGTATAATCGAGTCTTCAGTTTGTTCATTAAAAAAATATCCTGTTACGCCATCAATCACCGACTCTTGATAGCCACCATAATTGAGCGCAACCACTGGGGTTCCAGTAGCTTGAGCTTCAACACACATGATGCCAAAATCTTCTTTCGCTGCAAAAATACAGGCTTTAGCATTTTGCATATATAATATGAGTTCATCATCGTGCTGATATCCGAGCCAAACTATATTTGGCGAATCTTGAATAAGTTTTTTAATCTGGTTTGCATCTTGTCCGTTACCTATCAACACTAATTTTTTATCCTTCATTTTGATAAAAGATTTAATCACGACATCAATTTTTTTGTGAGATACAAATCTCCCAACAGCTAGGTAAAAATCTTTACGTGGATTTTCATTTAAAACAAATTTTTCGGTCTGAACAGGTGGATAAATAACAATTGAATCGCGATTGTAAATTTCTTTAATTTGGGTTTGGATATGCTTTGAATTGGCAATAAAATGCGTTACACTTCTTGTTGTTTTAATATCCCAATTTCGAATAAATGGAATCACAAATTTTAGCACCAATTTTTTAATAAAGCTTGTGTCATTCAAATAATCTTTATTTAAAAACCAGATATAACGCATTGGTGTATGGCAATAACAAATATGCATTAGCCCCTTCTTTTTACGAAAACCTTTAGCTACAGCATGAGATGATGAGATATAGAAATCAACATTTTCGGGTTTTACAAAACGAATGAACATAGGCAATATTGGAAGCATGAAAGGATAAATGCGCTCAATATAGGGAAGATGCTGAAGCCACGTAAAATGCGTTTTTGTATTGCCAATGATTTCCTTCTTGTCAATAATTGAAAGTTTATTAAATAATGTAAACAATTCTAAATCCTCATCTTTAAATAAAGCAATAATCTCTTTAATCACTTTTTCAGATCCTGCATTGACGCGTAACCAATCGTGTATTAAAGCAATTTTCATTTATTTAAAAAGCTGATCTATCGTTTTTAAAATATGCTTGCCGCTTCGTGAATATGAATATTTTGAATTAAGAATATTTTTATCACAAGGTTTAGAATTCTTATCTTGAATGATCTTAATGATTGCGTTTGAAACGGCTTGGCTATTATTATGGTCGCAAAAATAAACATATTCTTGAAAAAGTTCATGGTAGATGGGAATATCAGAGCATAATATTTTACAATTATTATTGAGTGCTTCAAGTATTGGAATACCAAAACCTTCATAATGCGATAATGAAACAAATATTTCCGCTTTTTGGTAATCTTTAATCAAGTCCGATTCACTCACCTTGTGCTTATATATAATTTTTGCATGTTTGTTTAAACTTGTTGTCTTAAATACCGGTAATTGTTGACCGATGATGATTAAGGTATATTCTTTTAGTTCATCTGATTCAATAAATGCATTGATGAGGGTTTCTATATTTTTCCGTTTTGAAATTGAACCTACGGTGAGGATAATTTTTTCTTTTGTTGCCATATTCTTATGGTGCAATAAATGTTCCGCCATACCATTATACGTAATACTTATATTGTTTGTATTGCACTCATAATGATTTAGAATTTGATTTTTAACAGTCTCACTCACTGTAAATATATGCTTGGCCCGTTTGGCAATTCGTGGAAGCAAATAGTTATACCACAAGCTAAAAGTAAATGAATGATTGTCTTTATAAAGTAAAAACGAAAGGTCGTGAATTGTAATTAAATTCCTTGTAATGCTAAGTGGGGCGGTATTGCAGGGATTAAAAAGCAGATAGTCTTTTTTGTTTTTTAAGAAGAAAGGCAAATCAATTTGTTCCCAAATATGTCCTTCATTGATGCCAATAGAAACGGTGCCTAATGCCATGGCCCATTCATGTTGTTGAATTTTTTTGGGACAAAGAAAAACGATATTTGAATTTTCTGATTTCATTTGCATACAACATTCAAATGCATACCTTTGCACTCCAGTAAGTGGTTGTGTTACGAAACGCGCATTGACAAAAATCTTGTTCTCTTTCTGGGTCATAAAAATTCAAATGCCAACTTACGTATATTACGAACGATATGCAACATCTTAATCAACTTTATGCACTCAGTAAGCGAAATATTATTGTTCGATACAAGCACTCTTTGATTGGATTTTTTTGGGGATTCTTCAAACCCTTGCTTTATCTACTTATTTTTATAGTCATTTTTAGTTCGCAATTTAGTTCGATATCCAATCAAGTGCTTTATATCACTTCGGGCATTTTATTTTGGTTTTTCTTCTCAAATTGTACAAGCCAAGGTGCTCAAAGCATCGTTCAATCTGCAGGTTTAATTAAGTCCATTTATATTCCAACAATTTTTTTTCCACTCGCAGAAGTAATTGGCGAACTTTTTAATATCCTATTAGCCTTGATGGTTTACTTTATTATTATGAATTGGTTTGGTATGATTTATAGTCTTACCTTATTTTGGGTAATTCCCATTCTTTTTTTATTTGCCTTATTTTCGTTCAGTATTACTTTGATATTGTCAGCCCTAAATGTTTTTTATCGTGATATTGGCATACTATGGAATACAATTCAGCCGGCACTATTTTATCTAACGCCTATTGCCTATACAGAAAGTTTAATTCCACAAAAATTTTCTTTTGTGATAAAAGCAAATCCAATTTACTATTTTATTAAGCTCTTTCGGTATCCTTTGTATGAATCAAAAGTGCCTGATTTTTTTCTATTCGGAAAATGTATTTTAATTACAATTGTCTCATGTAGCGTTGCCATCTTTTTATTTAATAAAATGAAAAATCAATTTATTACGGCTATTTAGTATGAATAAAACATTAATGGCATATCAACATGTTTCGGTAAAGTATAGGCATAATCATGCTGGTGTTTACTCAATAAAAGATTTGCTAACAAGTTTCTCTCGTCCATTTCAATACAAAACAATATTAGATAATATTACATTTACCTTAGCTAAGGGCGAAAGTCTTGGCATACTTGGCAGAAACGGAAGTGGAAAAAGTACGTTGCTACGCACTATGGCTTCTATCGTTAAACCCTACAAAGGACAGGTAGTTTGTAACGGAAGTATTGCACCTATATTGGCCTTGGGTGTAGGACTTGAAATGGAATTAACAGGTTACGAAAATATTGATTTACTCTTAGCACTTTATAATCAACCACGTGACAAAAAAAGTGTTCAATCGATCATTGATTTTTCTGGTTTAGATGATATTACATTAAAGCAAGCGGTTAAATGCTATTCATCAGGTATGTTGGCGCGTTTGTCATTTTCAATTTCATTTGCCAACAATTGTGATATTTATATAATTGATGAGGTTTTAGCCGTTGGCGATTTAGGATTTCAATCGCAATGTATTCAAAAAATTAATGATTTGAAAGCAGAAGGTAAATCCATTATTTTCGTTTCTCATTTTCCTGATGAGGTAGAGAGAATATGCGAAAAGGCAATATTGTTAGAGGGTGGAAAAATTATTTATGACGGAAGCGCAGCCGAGGTTTGTGCTCAATATAGAAAATTATTTTAATGGAGAAGATGAGTTTCGGTAAGGTGCCTATATTTATATTTTCAATGAATGATAACCATGGAGATTATGTTTCATTGCTGATGTCGAAACATCTAAAAGCGATTGGTCAAAAATTGAGTGATGAAAGGCAAATCTCTTTACAAGAAAATTATTTTAAAAATGAACCAATATCTCAATTAATTCAAAGTTTAGATGTAAAAGAGTTTACCAAGGATATTGAAACAAAATTCAAATTATTATTAGATGAAGGCTTAGACACAAATAAACTCTATGGATTATCATTGCCAATTTCGTTTTTTGGTTATTGCATTCAATTGATTGATAATTTTCAAGGATTCTGTATTTTTATTTATAACGAGTTTGAACTTAATCAAAGCGAATCTGATTTAAGTGAATGTATCAAGTTCGCTTCAATGGGTGATGATCGTTGTTTTATTCTGGATGCTAAATTTTTAGTTTCAAATCCACAATTATTTTTAAACGAATTAAAGCCATTTTTGAATGCAGAACTTTTTGATGACCAAAATATATTACCCTTCATCACGAATCAAAATATTAAATTTAATATCGATCAAGCTAACCCATTAAGTAATAAAGGACTTGAATTCTTCAAAAAGAATGATTCGATTCGAAAAACAAACTTATGGTTAGATGGAAAGGATTTAGTATTTATATTTAGTATTGTTTCTATTCAACAAGAAAAGGTTATTCTTGAGAAATTAAAAGATATTTATTTTTCAGGATTAACAGGATTTCATATCATATTGCATTTTGAAGATCTAACAATCAATAATCATTTTAAAAGCATTTTTCAGAATGGGGAATATTCATCTTTTAATATTGATTATTTCTTGATTCATATTTCATTTGCTACTTGGTTGAATAAAATGATTCAATCATCAATGTTTGAATATTATTTTATTGATGATTTAATGGTGAATTTTTCTCTCATGCCGTTTTTGCCAAGAGGTAATTCGAGTAAAGATGGTATCAAGTTTACTAAAATTTCAGAACGTTCATTTATACAAATGGCAACATTATCTGATGTGCTAATCAAAGATCATCCGAATCATAATTTATTATTTTCGAAAAAGCAATGGCTTGCAATTGGTGGATTTGATGAGAAATTAGATCGTCAATTTCTTTTCTGGGATTTTGCAATTCAATCTCTTCACCATTATAGAGATGACGCCTTTGTTATACCTTCATCATTTGAGCATATTTTGAATGATCAAATGAATTCAATCTCCGCAGAAATTTATCATTCAGGTTACAAGAAAGTTTTAATGAAGCATGAGCCAATTATAGCAGAATGTCTAAACTCAATTGTTGAAATAGCTGCAGAAGAGCAACAGGTATCGCAGCAAGAAAATAAGCGCTTGTTTGAAAAAATTTCGCAATTACAAATGATAGCAATGCATGCTAAGGATGAGCTTAAATCGTTGCATCATCTTACATCTCAATTGCAACAACGAATTCAATATTTAGAAAATAATTGGTATCAAAAACTTCGTGTAAAAATTAGTAGGGTTAAAAAAATATTTTTCAAAAAGAAATCGCCAGGTGGTGGTAACTTAAAAAGAATATTGCAATTTGTTCGGTTTGCCATGAGTAAAGCTGGATTTGGTATTGTACGAAAAATCATTGCCAATATTTTAAGAAAGCTTTTTTTAATGTTTGAAAAGCGTCCCGTTGAAATTATTTACAAAGACATTATTTCAAGTAACGGTATTTTTACTTACAATGATTGGGTAAAAAAGAAATTGAACAAAGAAGCAATTCAATATGATTATGAAAAATATGATACTAAGCTTGAGCTAAAACCTAAGATTAGTATTATTATGCCCGTTTATAACGCGCCAATAAAATTTTTAAAGGAGGCAATTGAATCTGTTATTGGACAGGTTTATACAAATTGGGAATTGTGCATTGCAGATGATTGTTCAACCCATGCTAAAGTGCGAAAGCTTTTACATGTTTACTCAGTTAAGGATGCACGAATTAAAGTTCATTATCGAAGTGTAAATGGTCATATTTCGGCAACCTCAAATGATGCGCTTTCTTTGGCAACAGGAGAGTATGTTTTGCTCATGGATCATGATGATGAGATTTCAAAGAATTGTTTGTGGGAAATTGTGAAGTCAATTGATACCAATCCAAAGGCTGAAATTATTTATTCAGATGAAGATAAAATCGATGAAAATCATTTTCATAAAGATGCTCATTTTAAACCTGATTGGGCGCCTGATCATTTACTCTCTCGAAATTATTTAGGTCATGTCACTGTTTTAAAAAAATCGCTTATTGATAAAATTGGTGGATTTAGATTAGGCTTTGAAGGAAGTCAAGACTACGATTTAATGTTGAGGGCAACGGAACAGACATCTGAAATTGTTCATATCCCTAAGGTTCTTTATCATTGGCGTATCCATGAACTTTCGGCTGCTCAAGGTGAGGATGTTAAACCATACGCCTATATTGCTGCAAAAAAAGCATTAGATGAAGCCCTAGTACGACGCGGTTTAAAAGGGAATGTCAAATATTTATCTGGCCTACGTGGATATAAAATTGAATACGATTTAGTGAAATCTGATTTGATAAGTATCATCATTCCAACAAAGGATCAAACTGCGTTATTAAAAAATACAATCGACTCAATCATTGAAATAACTGCGTATAAAAATTATGAAATTATTGTACTCAACAATAATAGTACTAGTCAGGAATTTTATCATTGGGTAGATGAATATACAAAAAAATACGCTTCCATATTAAAAGTGGTAGATGCTCATTTTCAATTTAATTTTTCAAAATTGATGAATATTGGCTCTGATATTGCCAAAGGCGAACACCTGCTTTTATTGAATAATGATGTTGAAATTATTCATGCCGATTGGTTAGAAATCATGCTTTCCTATTCGCAACAACAACGTATTGGTGCAGTAGGTGCTAGGTTGCTTTATCCTGATGATACTATACAGCATGCGGGTGTAATTATTGGATTAGGCGGAATAGCTGGTCATAGTTTTGTAGGTGCTCATAAAGAGGAAGCTGGCTATTTTAATTATATTCAAAGTGTGAATAATTACTCAGCGGTAACAGCAGCTTGTTTGATGTGTCGTAAAGAGGTGTTTAAAAAAGTGGGCGGTATGGATGAAATTTTTGAAGTAGAATATAATGATGTTGATTTTTGTTTAAAGCTGGTTGATGCAGGTTATAATAATGTGTATTTGCCGCAAGTTGAATTGTATCATTACGAATCGGCAACACGTGGTCATCCACATCAAAGTAAACCTTCATATGAAAGACATTTAAAAGAGATGAAATTATTTAAAGAGAAATGGCAAAAATATATTGATCATGATCCATTTTATAATCCTAATTTGAATTTAGGCGTTCATGATTTTAGTATGAATTTTTCGAGTTAACTTATTTGTTTTCTACCACCTCTTTTGAATTTGGCATGGTTAAGGCGTAACTCATAAATCGTTGTAGACTTTCAAAAATAACCACATCAGGTTTTTTCTCCTCAATAATTTGATCTAAAAATTCGTAACTCCAAATATATTCAACCTCTTTAAAATGTAAATTTAAAAATGGGATAAGATAATTTGCATATGAATCGCGGAACATCACAACATTTAAATTGCTACTATCAACCCGGTTAGTATTAGAATAATGTAAAAGGATTGAAGAGCTCAATGGGTTGTTTAATTGTTTATTGGGGTCTTTAAATTTCATAACCATTTCTTGCCGTTGGAATACATCTTGTAAGCCACACATTTTTGCTAAATCGCCTTCACTGTTGTAGTAATATGCATAATCAAACTCAGTTACATCAGCAGGTTTAAGTAATGGAAAATCTTTTTTCATCTCATTCATCAGTACATGATATCCTATAAATCCTCCATATAAATTCCAATGGGTATCGGTACTATAATACACATCTAAATGTTGTTTGGCTAGTTTAAGTGCTTCGGTTGGATCAATTAAACTCAAGTTCGAATTATTTCTTAAGTGCATATTTAACAGATCAAAATAGTTGTAACCTCGACCTTCCATAATTTCATATGATGATGGCATGAGCTCTGGATAGACTCTATTTTTATTCGGGGTAATCAAAATGTAAAATTTGATATTTCGTTTGCTTAACCAATTTTGACGCTGCGTTAGTATTTGTGTGGTTATAAAAAGTTGATTGGTGTCAAAAGGTTGAATTTTTCTAAAGTCCATCGTAACACTTGGCGCATTATCAAAAAACCAGTTCTTTTTCCCTAAAATTGCATCATCTGGTAAGGGTGAGACATGTAAAACTTTGGATTTGAAAATTGCATGAATATAAAAAAATAAATTCCTAAATGAGTAATTGTCCTTGGCGTACTTAGTAAACAATTCAGGATATTCAAAAAATTGTGTGGGTGTTAAATTGGGTTTCGCAGCTAAAGCTCTGTTTTCTTTATTTGCAACATCAGGCAGTATATGCCATTGATTATTAAAGTAGGTAATAAATAAAATTCCCATAAAGACAAAAATCAAAATATAACCTTTGACAAGCATATTTTTAAATAGATCAACTGCATTTGGTGCAATTAAAAATCTAAATATCATCATAAAGGTGAATGTCAAAAGGATGGCTGCAAGAATATTTATTGCAGAATGCATTGACGAATTGTTTTGCTGAGATTTGAAAATTTGTAAGAGTTTCGAATTAAATTCAATATAGGGATCAGTCTCCCCGCATTTGAATTGAATAAATGATTCGTTTTTTGTTTCAATTGTGATATTATTATACAACCTTACAAGGGAGTCAACATAAAGCCCATTCCATTTAATAAAAGTATCTCTATTACCACCCAATTTGCTAACTAAGTACATATTTTCAATGAGAATTGTATTGGCTTTATTGTCAAAGTCAATACGGGCATTCATTAATTCATCAGCCTTATCAAACGATAAGATAATTGGTTTGAAAAATTGGGATGAATTTAAAATTTGTTTGGTAGGCTCTTTACTGTATTGCGCGTTAGTATCTGCTCTGCTCCTAAGTTCAATGGTAGATGTGGCGAAGGTTTTCATTGAAATATGTAATTCTGGTACTGGCTCACTCATTGATTTTATAAAATGAAGAGACAAGCTAAATACTAGAATGCTGAGCGCACCAAAAATGCTATATGGAATTAAATTTCTCAAAACCTAAAATAAATAAATGGGTTATAGGTTGATGCTGATAAAATACTCAAACTCATTAGAAAAACGAAAATGTAAAAACAATCTAGAAGAATTCTTTTGTAAACATTTGATGTATTAATAGGTAAAATATTTTTACCAAATTTTTGTATTGGAAATGAAAGTAAAATACCAAGTACGAGAGCAACGATGATATCTGGGCGTAGATATAATTTTAATGTATAAATGCCCGTCGATTGGGTATTTATAAAAAATAGTTTCTTTAAAACATCTAAAGCTTGATGAAGATTTTCAAGTCTAAAAAATACCCATCCTATCATAACAACAAATAGTGTATACAGATGGCGTGCAAATCGTGGAATTTTATTTAAGAAAGTTGAAAATCCTAATCGTTCAACTAATAAAAAAGTTCCATGAAATAACCCCCATATAATATAGTTCCAACTTGCACCATGCCATAAACCCGTTAAAAAGAAAACGATCAATAGATTTAGATAAACTCGAAAAGGTCCTTTCCGATTTCCACCTAAAGGAATATATACATAGTCTCTAAAAAATGTACTTAAGCTGATATGCCATCTTCTCCAAAAATCTTGAATAGATTGCGAAGCATATGGGAAATTGAAATTTTCAACAAATTCAAAACCAAATAATTTTGCTAATCCGATAGCCATATCAGAGTATCCTGAAAAATCAAAATAAATTTGAAGAGTGTAACAAATGGTTGCTAACCAGGCAATGGCAGGTGAAATATCATGTGAAGGTAATTGGTAAATGGTATCAGCAATACTTCCCAATGAATTAGCAATTATAATTTTCTTTCCTAAACCGATAATAAAACGTCGAATACCTTCATAAAATTTTTCAGTTGTATGATCTCTTGCATTTAATTGTTGATCTATATCTTTATATCGAACAATGGGACCAGCAATGAGTTGAGGAAAAAATAAAATATAGAGCCCAACATTCAATGGGCTTTTAGCCGCGATAGCATCCTTTCTGTAAATATCAATAATATAGGTTAGTCCATGAAAGGTGAAAAATGAAACTCCTAGAGGTAAATGAACGCTATTTTCAATGGGTATATTGAAGATAATGGAGACAAGAAAATTAAAATATTTGAAATAGAGGAGTAGACTCAAATTTGAGAGAATACCAATACCAAGAATCCATTTCTTTAAAATATCTCGTTCGGTTTTAGAAATAAAATAACCAAACAAATAATTAATCGTGATTGAAAAGAGTACAAGGATTGCAAATTGCTTTTCGCCCCAAAAATAAAAAAGCAAACTACTAAAGAATAATACAATGTTTTGTAAATTAATATTCCCTCTTACTAATGCATAAATGAGTAGAATAGAAGGTAAAAAATAAAATAAAAATATGGGCGAGCTAAAAACCATAAAGGGACAAAGATAATTTTATCAACTAAATAATGAAACTAAAATTGAAATGACAATGTACAACAACTTTACAGGCAGAGGAGTCTATTAAAAAGTAACAGAGAGCTAAGTATGCCAGCATGAAAACTTATTTTGGCTTATTGTTCGGTGCAGAATAGGAAGTGCAAGGTTTAAATTGAGTGCAAAATTCAGAATAACACAAAGCAAAGCTTAGCGGATTGTTGTTTTATTCTTGTCACTAACGTACTCTAAAAGGTCGCCAGGCTGGCATTCCAAGGCTTTACAAATAGATTCTAAAGTACTAAATCTAATTGCTTTTGCTTTTCCTGTTTTCAAGATTGAAAGATTAGAAAGTGTTAAATCAACTTTTTCTGATAGATCATTGAGCGATATTTTTCGCTTTGCCATCATTACATCTAAGTTCACAATAATTGGCATAGCTTATACAGTTAAATCGTTTTCGTTTTGAATTTCAATACCTTTTTTGAAAATTTGTGAAATTACAAATATAATAGCTGCCATCATCAGAAATGCGGAGGTGTCATTCCAGTATTTTTCTACAAAATTTACTTCGTTCCCAGATTGGATGAGTCTCTTAGTATATTGATTCGCAATAATACCGACAATAGCAATTGTAAAAGCCTCCATGCTTACCTTTTGTATAAGGTCGGCTATTTCAACATTGAAAGGTTTTACTAAATTTAATTTCATAAAAATTTTTACAACCAGGTAAAATAAATATGCCTTAAGTACAGATAGAACAACAATAAAACTCATAACACCAATATAATGGCCAAATTGGTTTTCATACAGCTCTGAAAGGTTTAACTTCTTATAAATATCGTGTGAAGCAATTGGCTTGAATAGCGTTAAAATAAAGTTGAAAATTAAGGATCCTGCCTCAATACATAGTCCGATGAAAACAATCCAGGATACTACATTTAATACCTTTAAAATAAAATCGTTTTTCTTTGTCATGTCTATTAATATTATTTTGTCATGCAAATATGATAAAAATATATTGATAAACAATAAAAAATTATTAATAATAAACTAATATTTATTAAATATTGGCATTCATGGTCAAGCGATTAAATAGGAAGGCAATCATTTCAATATGACGAAGATGTTCGCAATACCCGTAACGGGTTCAATGCCCGTTAAAATAATTCTTCAGACTAAATATTATTTATAAATGGTTTTAAATTGAGATCTCGCCAGTAAACACAAATCCTGCGTGACCGCAAAGCCAGATATCTGTATAATCTTGATCGCCACTATGATTGCATTTTACAATAAGTTCGCCTCCCAAGGTTTTAACTGATACGGCTTGCTCACCAAATAAATCTTTAATAAATGTAAGGGCAGATGCGGTTACACCTGTGCCACAGGAGAGTGTTTCATCTTCAACGCCGCGTTCATAAGTGCGCACAAAAAGTTCATTATTATTGAGTACTTCAACAAAATTGACATTGATGCCTTCGTCTTTGTATAACGGACTATATCTAATTAAAGCGCCTTCTTTTTTAATATCTAAATTCTTCACCTCATCAATATAGTGCACATAATGTGGTGAGCCAGTATTCAATTCAAACGACTCTTCGCGAATAATCATTGCATGAACATCATTCATTTTTAATTCGATAAAATTATTTTCATCAATCAATGATTCATGTATACCATCAATGGCTTTGAAAACCGCTTTGTTGGTTATCATACCCAATTGCTTTGCAAAAGCAGTAATACATCTGCCGCCATTACCACACATAGTACTTTCATTGCCATCACTATTATAATATTTCATTTCAAAATCAAATTCTGTCGAATCATTTAAAAGCATTAAGCCATCAGCGCCTATTCCAAAATGTCGATCACATAAGGCTTTAATTTGACTATTCGTAATGCTAGAATATGTGAGATTTCGATTATCTAATATAATAAAATCGTTTCCTGTGCCTTGAAATTTGTTAAAATGGATATTCATAATCATCGTAAAAGTATTTTATATTATTTGGCGAATTAGTTTTCTTTTGACATAGCTGCCACTTCGCTTGATGGTTTTTCTTCACGTTTCATTCTTGTCAAAAGGTTCAATACTTCATCAATCCCTTTAATATGATCGATCACCAACATTTGAGAAGTGCCTACTAATTTCATTCTGCAGTTTTTGATTTGTAAATTAATCACTTGAATGATATGCTTAAAGGTCTCACTATCATAATAAGGTGAATCAGGGTTCGAAACAAAATACAAACGCAATTGTTTATTTTTAAGTATCAATCTTTCAAATCCTAGTTCTTGTGCAACCCAACGAGCACGCAAAGCAATAAATAAATTTTTAACTTGGGTAGGTACTGGTCCAAAACGATCATGGAGTGAGCTATCAAATCGAATTAACTCTTCCTCATTTTCGCAATGATCGAGTTGGGTATATAGCGATAATCTTTCGGCAATACTTTCAACATAACTATCTGGAATTAAAATTTCTAAATCTGTGTCTACTGTGCAATCTCCAACAAAATCTTCCTTGTCTTTAATTTGCTCTTTAAATACATCTTTAAATTCAGTATGTTTTAATTCTCGTATGGCTTCGTTCAATATTTTTTGATACATCTCAAAACCAATATCCGTAATAAATCCACTTTGTTCACCACCTAACATATTGCCTGCACCGCGTATATCGAGGTCTCTCATGGATATCGAAAATCCACTACCAAGTTCACTATACTGTTCTATTGTTTGTAATCTCTTTTTTGAATCACTTGGTAAAGTAGCCATTGAAGGGGCCATTAAATAACAGAAGGCTTTTTTATTACTTCTTCCAACACGTCCTCTTAATTGATGTAAATCACTTAGTCCAAAATGATGCGCGTTATTGATAATGATTGTATTTGCATTCGGAATATCAACACCACTTTCCACAATATTTGTGCATACAAGCACATCATATTTTTGCGCCATAAAATCAAGTATAGCTTCTTCAAGTTCATCCCCTTCTAATTTTCCATGTGCCATGCCAATGCTAATATCCGGACAAAGAGATTGAATATGCGCCTTCATTTCTGCTAAGCCTTGCACCCGATTATGAATAAAAAATACTTGACCACCTCTTTCAGTCTCATAATAAATGGCGTCCCTAATGAGTTCATCATTAAACATTACAAGTTCGGTATGCACAGGTTGCCGATTGGGCGGTGGTGTATTAATCACACTCAAGTCACGCGCACCCATCAATGAGAATTGCAAGGTCCGAGGAATTGGTGTTGCTGTTAAAGTAAGCGTATCAACATCAGCTTTTATACTTCTGATTTTTTCTTTGGCGGCGACTCCAAATTTTTGTTCTTCATCAATAATGAGTAAACCTAAATCTTTATACTTAACATCTTTCGATAAAAGTGCATGTGTACCAATGATGATATCAATTTTACCTTCTTCTAATTTTTGTAAAGTTTCTTTTTTTTGTTTGGTCGATTTAAATCGATTGATATAATCTACCGTACAAGGAAATTCTTTCAATCTTTCTTTAAAATTTTGATAATGCTGATAAGCCAAAATGGTGGTAGGTACCAGCACAACGGCCTGCTTTCCATCAACTACCGATTTAAATGCGGCTCGAATAGCAACTTCCGTTTTCCCAAAACCTACATCACCACAAACCAGTCTATCCATTGGCGAATCTGATTCCATATCCTTTTTAACATCAATCACTGCCTTGCTTTGATCGGGCGTATCTTCATACATAAAACTTGCTTCGAGCTCAGTTTGCATATACGAATCGGGCGAATGTGTAAAACCTTTAGAGGCTTTACGTTGTGCGTACAAACGAATCAAATCACCCGCAATATCTTTAATTTGCTTTTTGGTTTTGGTTTTTAGTTTTTCCCAAACACCGCTTCCAATTTTGTGTATCTTAGGTTCTGTGCCTTCTTTGCCTGTGTACTTTGTAATTTTGTGAAGCGAGTTGATATTAACATACAAAACATCATTATCCTTGTAAATAATACGTACAGCTTCCTGCAATACACCATTCACATCAATTTTTTGCAAGCCACTATATCTTCCAATGCCATGATCAATATGCGCAACAAAATCTCCCGGTTGCAAATCACGCAATGCACGTAAACTCAAAGCCTTGCCTTGCGAATACGCTTGTTTCATTTTGTATTTATGATATCGCTGAAATATTTGATGATCGGTATAACATACTGCTTTTATATCGCTATCAATAAAGCCATAGGCTATTGATGAAGGGATGGGTGTAAACAATACATTTGCTTTCAACTCTTGAAATATACTTCGTAAACGTTCGAGTTGCTTGGGATTTTCAGAAAAAATAAAGAGGGTGAAATGCTCGGCAATTTTATCTTGTAAATCTTTAATGAGTAATTCGAAATTCCTATTAAATGAAGGTTGATCCTTTGTATGAAAGTCAAAACTTTTTGAAACGGGCATTTGAAATACATCCTCTGCAAATCCTTTCCCAAATTCAATGATGGTTCTTTTTTTAATATGACTTGCTAAAATATCTTTCTCAACAAAATCATTTTCGTTGATATCAATATCATTATAATTTGAATCTTGAATGGTGATAGTGCCTTTCTGCTTCAAATGATCGAGTAGTTTGCCAACTCGTTCCATCACCATTTCTGCATCATGAATCCAAATAATGGTATTGGCTGGAAGATATTGAAATAATGAAACTTTTTCTTGCGTATCAAAATGTGTTTCAATATTTGGAATGATGGTGACTTGCAATAATTTTCGTTCAGATAATTGCGTTTCGGGATTAAATATTCTTATCGTATCAACCTCATCATCAAATAATTCAACGCGATAAGGATGTTCATTACCAAACGAATAAATATCTATGATGCCACCTCGTATTGCAAACTGACCGGGTTCATAAACGAAGTCAACTTTATTAAAACTCATCGAGACTAAAAACTCAATTAAAAATTCAACATTGAGTTTTTCACTTTGCTTGATATAAATCGTATTCTTCGAAAAGGTTTCTGTATTGACTACCTTTTCAACAATGGCTTCGGGATAAGTAATGAGTACTTTTCGATGTGGTTCTTTCCCATTAAATTTCATGAGGGCCTCTGCTCGAAGCATTACATGACTGCTATTTAATTCACCGATAGTGCCAGTCTTTTTATAGCTATCCGGAAACAAACAAATATCGAGCGCGCCACTTAAAGTTTCAAAATCGTTATGGAAATAGGCCGCCGTTTCTTTATCATCTAAAATAAACACATGATTGACATCAGATTGTTTAAATATGCTAGTGGCAATAAATGAAAACGAAGAGGCAAATGAATTTTTTAAAACAATTAATTTAGGATTGGGCAAAGCAATTTCATCTGCTAAAGGTTTTAGACAATGATGTTGTGCATAAAGGTCTTGCAAGTATTGCAAATTCATCGGAGCGCGAAGATAAGGCAAATAAACATTTGTCGATTCAGTAAATATGAATAGGCATTCTATCATTCTGATAAGTTCCGATGGTTATTGAAATTGAGCGGAACACTCGCTATTCACTGCAAGTCCTCGTCTCGTTTTGAGGAACGAGACTGCGGGCTTTTCGTTATCCCGACTGTAAATGTCCTATCGTGTGGACACATCTTTTATTATTTTTGTGCATGCGTTCAAGAAAATT
>DAOOQH010000040.1:0-17655 GCA_035388625.1 Chitinophagaceae bacterium
ATCGGCGAGCCGTTTAGCTATAGCTATACCTTTACAAACACTGGAAATATAGATATCCCAATTTCTAAAGTTAAATTCTATTACTCAAAAGGGAAAGCAAAAAATATACATAGTATCGCCTCCCCTAACCTTCTCCTATTTGCGGATAGCAGCATCCATGAACCAATTACAAATAATGACTATAATTACACAATTGGGTATATTCCGGATCTGAGACCGAACAAAGTTGCCACTTATAGACTTGAAGGTGAAATTTTAAATGAGAATAGTCTGGTTGGGATCGAAACTACGGCAGAAGTTATTACCTACTCAAAACAGCTCTTTGTGCTCAATCTGTTAAGTCATTTCGAATCAGGTAGACAATCGGTATTACGCTATTATGCAGATTTATATCCCGAATTAATGCCTTTCTTCTCGAAAAGACTTGATTTTTATATTGTCGCTTCGAACACGTATATCGAGAAGAATTTATTTTCTGTGAGTGATATTGAAGATGCCATTGAGGTTATGGATGACTATTACATCACATTCAATCCAGGAGAACGGGTTGGCACGGCAATTAATGATGAATATACATTTAAAGCAAATAATATTTTCCGTTGGGACATCAATGTGCCTGCAACAAATTTGGGTGCAAGTGCCGGAAATGAAATCGGTTGGGATCTTTTGAAATCTTTTGGAGATATTCAAATTACAGCGGATAGTTTGAATAAATTTGAAATCGTTATTGTTCCTAGGAATCCGTGTAATCATGCCTATTCAAATTTGACAACATGGGAACCATGGCACGACTACAAATGGCCAATAGCAATAGCCGGTGGGCATATAAATGGATTTGATCCAAATAAATTTTATATTAATGACACCTATTTTTCATTGATTAATACTATGTATGGAGGACATTTTGAAGTGAGTCTTAGTAATGACACCTTGTATGTAGAGTTTAAATCTAAAGTAAAAACTTGTAATGAGGAAGCCTGCAATGGTGGACCAGGGTTATGCGGATACCCAGGTGGAAATGGCGGCCCGGGTTTGTGCAGAAGAGGAGGTGATGGAGGACCTGGTTTTGGAAATCTTAGTAAAGGTGGAAATGGGGGTGATGGTGACGAGGGCGGTGGTGCTGGCGGACAAGGTCTTGGCGGTGCCGGTTCTACAGGAACAGATACAAACAACGATAATGATATCGATGGATTAGGTGATATAGCAGATAACTGTCCAAATGTGTTGAATCCAAGTCAGACAGACAGTGATGGTGATGGAATAGGAGATGCCTGTGATTTTACACCGAATGTGTATGAAAATGCAGATGCTGATCAAGATGGCATTTTGGATGCGTATGATATTTGTCCAAACAATGCAAACCCAAGTCAACGTGATACTGATGGTGATGGTGTTGGTGACATGTGTGATACAGATTTTAATTCAAACGATTGCCCTGGAGGGCCTCTTTGTCCGGAAAATAATAATTGTCCTTTGGGATCAGGTTGCACAAGCACCAACAAGCCAGAGCAGAATTGCCCATCTTGTAATGGCCCCTATAGCGAATCAGGCGGAACAGCCTTACCAATGAAGAGCTTGTGTAGTGCACTTCTCGATAAACTTGGTTGTAAGGGCGCTGCTTTTAATTGCCTCGGTGGCATCATGGAACAAATCAAACTGAATGGCCCAGACTTTAGCCGCACTACAACTATAGGTGCAAAAAATAATGAATTAATACGGGTGGCAGCTATTCAATGCGAAATAGATCTTCTTGAAAATTGTTTAGATGTCAAAATTTCAAAAATTGTAGGATGCGTTACATCAGGAGAAGGTATTTACAATAGTGTTCGTAAAATTGGTAAAGATCCCGTCGGAATTTTAAGTATTCCTTCTAGTGTTTCTGGTGTTGGAGATTGCTTAAGCAAGCAAAAAGTAGCTGCAGCATGCGGGTTTGATAATATTTTTGGCTCCATTGATCCGAATGAAATTGTCGGACCAGAAGGCGTAGGCGACACTACCAAACGTTGGGTTTCTGCATTTAAAACTTACCCCTACTCCATCCATTTCGAAAATGATTCGCTCTTAGCGACTGCTGCTGCAAAGCGTGTTTATATTACGCAAGATATTCATCCCAATACGGATCCCTTGAGTTTTAGATTAGGAAATATCTATTTTCAAAATCAGAGTTTTGAACTGCCAGAAAATTTATCGAATTATACTGGTATTATCGACTTAAATGATTCATTAGGCTATGATGTTGAAGTAACAGCAGGCTTAGATATTGGCAACAACAAAATCTTTTGGGTGCTGCAAGCTGTTGACCCAATAACAGGTTTGCCACCGAATACGATACAAGGCGGTTTTTTACCTATCAATGATTCTTTAGGTAATGGCAAAGGTTATGTAAGTTACACTATTAAGGCAAAAACTTTTACCCAAACCTTAGATACAATTGCAGCCCAGGCAAGTATTATATTCGACTTTAATGAAGCCATCCCTACTAATGTTTGGAGAAACACCATTGATGCTGGCAACCCAATAAGCAGTATTGATAGCTTGCCCATATTCATTTGGGCTGATGAGTTAGAATTTAGTCATACATCGTTTGATGATGTAAACGGATCAGGTGTACATCATATCGATTTATATGTCCAAATCAATCAAGGCGAGTTTAATTATTATGGTGCCAATTCACCGAATGAACCGTTTAACTTTAAAGGACTAGAAGGCAATAACTATGGCTTTTATTCAATTGCTGTTGATTCAACCGGCAACCGCGAACCTGAGAAAACAACCGCACAATGGACCGTCCAATTCGGATATAAGGATAGTATAGAAATTAATACACCAAATGCGCTCTCAAGTTATTGTGAAGAATCTATTATCCCGTTCACCTGGTCGAAGTATAAAGTGGATGACATGCGATTGAAGGTTCAAAAAATGGATGGTACGGTATTGTTTACATCGCCTGTTTTCAGTTCTTCTGATTCTGTATATAACTGGATGCTCCCCATCACTACATCCGATTCATTGTTGGCGACTTTATTCGATGCAGATAATGAGTACACGTTCGATCAGGATACGATATTGGTCAATCACAAAGTGCTCTGGTACTTGGATGGAGATGCAGATGGTTACTTCGCAGGTGCTGTTATCCTTGCTTGCATATCACCTTCAGCAGGTTATACAACCAACATTATTGGGGGGGGCGATTGCAATGATAGTGATTCAAGCATACATCCCAACAGCCCTGAAATTTGTTGTAATAATATTGATGATAATTGTAACGGGTTGGTAGATGAAGCAAACATCACATTGAAAGTATTTATTGAAGGCTACTATGCCGGTTCGGCTACCATGGTGCCGTGCCTTTTCAATCAAGGGCAACTTATAGGAACTACAATTTGTGATACCATAGAAATTGAACTCCATGATCCGATCAATTATTCGCTGGCATTTTCAACCAAGACAGTCTTAAATACAGATGGCTCGGCAATAGCCGGATTTCAAAATCTAGCTAGTGATTATTATATCGCGCTAAAACATAGAAATGGTTTGTATACATGGTCAACCACACCAGTTGTCATGACTGAAAATACGTACTATGACTTTACAACCGCTGCTACTAAAGCTTATGGATCTAATCAGATTGAAGTTGAGAGTGGTGTTTGGGCAATATACTCCGGTGAAATTAACCAAGATGAAAATATTGATTTACTAGATTTAGGGATAGCAGAAGCTGATATTAATAATTTCGAATTCGGATATTTTGCAACCGATATCAATGGCGATGGTAATGTTGATTTATTAGATGCTGCACCTGTTGAAACGAACGTAAATAATTTTGTATTTTCAATTCATCCTTAGCAAAAAAACTATTACTATCTTAAAATAATAAAAAAAAATCAATGAAACCTTTAAAATTAATTTCTTCAATTATTCTAGTTGTATGTTTAGCAGCTTGTGAACCACTTGTAACATTTAAAGAACCTCAGCCAGCTGGCAAAGACAATTTACTAGAATTCCCTAAACGTTTACAAGGTCAATATCTTAGTCTCGCAGACAGTTCTACCCTCTTCATTAGTGATAAACTCATTCAACGTGTTTATGATGTTGAACAAAAAATCCATCCTTCTGAACTTGATAGTCATACAAAACTTTCTGGTGACACCTTATTTAATTTAACGATAAACTCAAGTGAAATTATCAAACGAGATGGTGACAGTTTAATAACTCATATTCATTATGTTGACACATTATTTCTTATGGATTATGATAACGTAGCGCGAAAATTTAAAGGCTATTATTTCATTAATAAACGCTTCGACAAAGATAGTTGGGAGGTGAAGAAAATTGAATTATCAAAAGGGCAACTTGTGGTGAGTAGCATTTCAACAAAGGAAGATATAGAAAATCTAACTGCGATAACTGAATCAACGCAAGACACGGTTGCACCTTTCAAGTTTACTGCAACAAAGAAACAGTTTAAAGAATTTGTAAAAAATAATGGGTTTAGCGAAAGTGAGACTTTTATAAAACAAAAATAAATCAGTCTATTATGTGATTGAATACTAGTTTAATTTTTTACAAAAAAGAGGACAAGAAGGTCAAATACCAACATTCATAAGCACTCTATCAACAATTAGCAGTTTTCATTAATGAAAATTAAATCATAACCTATAACCAAAATTGGTGATATGCCAACTGATGATAAATAGCTAATTTTGTTTTCAAATATTTTTAGTTGGTATGGATAAGATTAAAATTCTACTCTTTGACGATAATAAACTTTTAAGAGAGTTTTTAGCTGAAATTATCAATGACACAAATAATTATCAACTAGTTGGTGCATCAGAAAATTGTTTGAACCTTGAAAATGATATCTACAATGCCAATCCTGATGTAGTCATTATGGATATATCAATGCCAAAAATGAATGGTATTGAAGCTGTTCGAAAAATTAGGATTCAATTCCCTGAATTACCTATCCTGATGCAAACAATGTTTGACGATGACGATAATATATTTAATGCTATTTCTGCAGGTGCCAATGGATATATTTTAAAACATGCCGACTCAAAACATTTATTACAAGCAATTCAAGATGTTTATGAAGGTGGCTCCCCAATGACACCAAGTATTGCTCGCAGGGTGCTTAATCATCTGCAACAAAAGGCACATGAAAAAGAGGATTTCAAATTAACACCTAAAGAAAAGGAGGTTCTTCAATACTTAGTTGAGGGCTTCCCACATAAGCAAATAGCCGATAAAATGGATATTACTTATGACACCGTTCGATCCCATGTAAAAAAAATTTACGAAAAATTACATGTATCTTCAATGACAGAGGCTGTAGTAAAAGCTATGAAGAATAATATGTTTAATGCTTAATATCTGATCATTATGAAAACCATTTAACTTAAGACCCTATAAAAAAACAATCGAATACTACACCCTGATGTTTAAAAAAATCGAACGCTTTGTAAATTCGGTTCATCACTTGATGTTTTGCATCCCGCTTATTATATAACATGATTGTTGGTTAAAATTGCCGAAAGTGAATAATGTAAAGTGATTGAGTTATTTAAATTGAAAAGTATTAATAAAAGTGTTTGAAAGAACCCCTTATAATAAAATACATGTAACCTAAGTCTTCTAAAAAAATAAAATATGTTTGGTAACTTACACTTAAAAAATGTTGAGGGATATGCGAAATAGAATAACTTTTTATTTAGCGATTAAAACATTATGTTTCATTCTAATGCCATCTAAACTACAAGCTCAAACTCAAGGAGCTGTCTTCATAGATTCAATAGAAAATGCGATACCTAAATTAAAGGAAGATACATTCAAACTTAAAGTACTAAATTATTACGTTGGAAAATTAGGCAATTTAGGAAAAACAGATTTAGCATTAAAATATGGTAAAGAAGCGCTCACGTTAGCGGAAAAATTAAATCAACCACATCACAAAGCCGATGCTTATCATTATATTGGAATTCTACACAGAAATATTGGCAATTACCCTGAAGCATTTACTTATCTCCATAATGCATTGGTTATTCGTGAGAACATGAAGGACAGCATGGGTATTGCCAGATCATTTGGAACGCTTGGCACTATCTATGCCTCCCAAAAGGACTATGTTAAGGCGGAAGAATATTTATTAAAATCTATTGCTGTTTTGCGGGTTCGAAACGATCTAAAAGGATTGTCTAACTCTTTAGGAAACTTAGGCGCTATATACGCTACGCAACAAAAATATTCAGAAGCGTTTGCCCTATTTAAGGAAGTGTTAGAGATAGATTTAAAAAGAGGTGATAAATTAAATGCAACAGGGTCATATGCAAATTTAGCAGCCATGCTGACTGAACAGCACAAATACGAGGATGCATTGAGTTATCATTTGAAAGCGTTTGCTCATGCTGCAGAATTAAAAAGCCCTATTTTAATGACTTCATTACATTCTAATATTGGACGTACATATTTTCTTTTGGGTCAATATGATAGTTCAAGAGTGCATCTATTAAAAGGCTTATCAAGCGCTAACGAAATTAAATCGATAACAAGTTTGCAAGATGTTTATCAACATTTAGCATCATTAGATAGTGCTACAGGTAATTTAGCTCAGGCCTTACAATATTATAAGTTATACATTCAAATGAAGGATAGTTTGTTTAACGAAAGTAATACAAAAAAAATTATGCAAACTCAAATGCAATATGAGTTTGACAAGAAGGATGCACTTGCCAAAGTTGATTTTCAACGACAACAGGATTCTCTGCGTATGGCGAATCAAAAACATACTTTTGCTTTGCAAAAAGAAATGCAACTTAAATCCTTACGGTTTGAATATGCGAAGAAACAAGAATTGGCAAAATCAGCCGAAGAAAGAAAACAATTAATGCACGAGGAAGAGTTAAAACGCAATCAAATCAATTTTGAATTTCAACAGAAACAACAGGCAATGGAATCAGAACAACAAAGAAAAGACTTATTACAAACAACGGCTCAACAACAAAAAGAAGCTCAATACAAATTGCAACAACTACAAAATGAAGAAAAAGCAAAACAACAACGTAATGCTTTATTGGGTGCGTTTGGAATGTTGAGTATGGTCGGCATATTTTTCTTTTATAATAATAGACAAAAGCAACGAACCAAAAGGAAGCAAGAAATGGAATTGATGAAGCAACGTATTAGTCATGATCTGCATGATGATATTGGCAGTACCTTAAATAGTATTTCATTGTTTGCAGAGGTTGCAAAAAGACGCGCTGAAAAAAATGAAAGTATTCAAGATCTTGTAAGCGACATTAGCAATATTTCAAAAGACATGATGTCTAGAATGGGTGATATTGTATGGAGCTTGAAGGCGGGTAATGAAACGGTTGAAAAATTGCAGGAGCGATTGTATAATTATTGTTCACAAAGTTTAACACCTTTGCAAATTGCATATTCATTCGATATAAATTCTGAACTATATCCGTACGTTTTAAACTCTGAAATGATAAAAGAAATTTACTTAATTGCAAAAGAAGCTATCAATAATAGTATGAAATATGCCACGTGCAACCATATTAATATTAGCCTATATAAGTTCGATGATAAATTAATAATGAAAATAAAAGATGATGGCAAAGGCTTCAACACTTTAAAAACATATCAAGGTTTAGGTGGTGAAGGCATTAAAAATATGAATTCAAGAGCAGAAAATATTTATGCTGAACTCGAAATCAAATCGGATGAGAGTTTGGGGACAGAAATAATTTTATCCATCCCACTAATAAATCGTTTAAGCTCAACTAAACAATTAAATTTGTAAGTATTGAAATAGCCTTTGTATCATGTTTGATTTTATATTAGATAAATTTTATTTGTTCTTTCAAGGACTCTTAATCTTTCAGTGTATATTTTTTATTGCTGTGTATTTATTTACTCGAAAAAAAGATATTGCTTATTATGCCGCATTTCTTTTAGTAACTATTCTCTATTTTTTTATAAATGCACCACAAACATTTTTTGGCATAGATGATAATATAGTTTTCAATTCTAAATATTATTTGTCTACTAATATTCTTGTGATATTAAGCTATCAAGGGCTTTATATATTATTTATAAATGCATTCATTGGTGAGTTGGCATCTGATGCGCTAACAACTAAGGTATTTAGATACTGTTTGTGGTCATTACCCTCATTGGCAGTCATGTTTATAATAGGTGTTTATCTTAAATGGAATAGTCAACCTATCTTTTATATCTCAAATTTTGTAACTACCTTTTATGGCATTTGGGTAATCAGATTATTGATAAAGCGAGGCATCCCTTTTACCAAATTTGTTACTTATGGAATTATTTTTAGTATCATCGGTAACTTTTTCACTTTACTCATGATTGTTTTAGATCGATATGGATATGATAATATTCTAACGGTTTCATATCCATTATTATTTATGCGATTGGGTTTATTAGCAGATATTTTCTTTTATCAAATGGCGATTTTAAATAAATGGCATTATCAAGAAAAGCAGTTATTAATTAAAGAAATTGAATCGCGATATATCATCAATGAAATGAAAACAAAAATTAGTCAAGACCTTCATGATGATATTGGGAGCACACTAAACAGCATTTCATTATTTGCAGAGGTAGCAAAAAAACGTGTTGACAAGAATGAAAATATCCAAGATTTAGTTGGCAATATTAGTACAATATCAAAAGACATGATGTCAAAAATGAGTGATATTGTTTGGAGCTTAAAAGCAGGGAACGAAACAGTTCAAAAATTATATGAGCGATTACATAATTATTGCACACAAAGTTTAACACCTTTGCAAATTGAATATTCATTTGAGATAAACCCCGAACTGAATCATTATCCCTTAAATTCAGAAATGTTGAAAGAAATTTATTTGATTGCCAAAGAGGCGATCAATAATAGCATGAAGTATGCAGCTTGCAGCCATGTGAATATTTACCTTATTAAACAACATAACAACTTAATAATGAAAATAAAAGATGATGGCAAAGGTTTCAACAGATCGAAACAATATCAAGGCTTAGGTGGCGAAGGTCTTAAAAATATGCAAGCAAGAGCAGAAGCAATTGGTGGTAAAATTGAGATAGAATCGTTGATAGATAAAGGAACTACCGTAACGCTATTGATACCTTATAATAAATAATTGAGTGCTTGTCATATAACGACAATAGGACATCATCAAATTATCGAATTCGCAAATCTTCAAATCATCTACCATATATATCGTCATCTCACCACTATTGGTGATTGTACCAAATTAATAGCTTTACTAGTTTTGTGATGTAAAACAAATCAAGCTATGAAAAATTTATTCTTTTTTTTACTCGCATTCATGAGTATCCAATCTTCAAATGCAGGAAGTTACCGAACTAACGGCAATGGAAATTTTAGTAACCCTGCAATATGGGAAGTTCTCACTGTTATCTGGGTGCCCGCTGCCAATGCACCCACAAGCGGTACACATAATATAACCATTAGTGCAGGTGATACTGTTACGCTAGATGTAGATATTCAATTGTCGGACAATATCAGCAACAACTCTCCAGATGTGAATGTGCTTGGTAAATTAATTTTTAGTAATAATCATTATATTGAAGGCGAAGATGATATTAGTGCCGCGCTTCCAGGTCTCTCACAATTTCGCCTTTATGATTTGGGCGAAATACAAAATCAAAATGGGGGTTCATTGCTTACAAGCACACATAATAGTTCAGCCTGTTTAAGGGGTTTCGCTAATTATTTTTTTGAACCGCTTTGTAACATAACACTTATTGGTGGTTCAACATATAGTTTACCCTCCGAATTGGATAGTGTAGGAAACCTTTTCATTGATGGTGCAGGAGTAATTAGTACGAGTCAAAATCTTGTAATAAACGGCACACTTAATACCCAAGGAAAGTTTCATTTTAATCATAGGCTTACTATAAATGGGTCTTCTATTATAGATGCCGGTATTATAACAAATGGTTCAAATGCAGAATTACATTATCGTAGTGCTATAACACCACAATTTATTCCTGAAGATATTACTTCTCTGAAACAATTGAAAGTGGATATAAGCAATCCAAGTCCATGGGGGGCGGTATATTTTAATGAGAATTTAAGTATTACGAGTGCCAATGGATTAATTCTAAGTCATGGCCACCTAAATAGCAATAATGATTCTTTATTTCTGTTGAATGATGCGCCTGTAAGTGGAAGTACCAACAGCCTTGTAAATGCCACTGTAGTCATTGATGTAGCCACTGCATCATCTGCCAGTTACGAATACATTAGTTTTCCTGTGGGAACAGCTTATCATGGATATCAACCCTTACGTATTAATCTAAGTACTGACGGAGGGGTGTTGAATAAAACCAGAATAGCGGTATCGGCTCCTAGTATTTATGCGCCTTACGGAACTCCAAATTTTACAACATTAAGTGGCGTGTTAGCAAATAGATATTGGCATATTAAAGTGATTCCTACAAGCACAATTGTAGTATCCAATTTTTTACATTCCGTTGCAAATATCGAAGTGCAAGTAAGTAGTACAAATCAAGTCCCTGTTATACTATCATCTGGTACATTAGCTTTTTCAACCAATAACGCGGTCAACTCATATTCAGGGCTAACGACTTCTGTTTCTCTACCCTATCTCACAAGCCTTCCATTAACTACAGCACAGCGAAACGATCTTGGTTCGGCAGATGGAAGTTATATCGGAATAACAAATAATAATTCTATTGCTGCAGGTAATTATTGTATAGGACCTTCAGCGTCCTATGTACCACCTGCAGGTCAAGGTACCTATATCAATGCTACTAATCCTTACAACAATATGACGGAAGCCATAGAAGATTTGAATTTAAAATCTGCCTGGGGTCATGTAAATTTTGTATTGCAAAATAATTATAGCGGTGCCACTGAAGCCAGCCCAATGATATTCAAATATATAGGGTCAGCCACTCGTAAAGCAAATTTTATTTTACGAAGTGATTCAGGAACACCTCGCTTAATAGCACAGAATCGTGCCGATGATGGCAAGGGAATATTTCATTTTGAAGGTGCAAGCTATGTAACCTTTGATGGAAGCATGGGCAATATAAGTTGTAGTAGTACCAAAGGGATCGAATTAAGAAATAGTGGCATTGGAGCTAAAACCATCAGTTTTAATAGTTCAAATAATATCACCATTAAAGGATTAGAAATTAAAGCGAACCAAAATGGCACCGCCATTCATTTTTTAGATCTTGGATCATCCAACCAAAATATACAAATTGAATGCAATTTATTTGAACCTTATGATATGAATTTGAATAGCCATTATGCTATTCTAGCAAATGGTGGTAATGCCCAAATACATATTAATGATAATCAATTTAATGGATACTTAAACCCATTCTATTTATCCAATGCTTATGGTGGCTTATGGGAAATTGAGGGTAATAGTTTTTATAGAAATTTCATTGGGACTACAGATAGGTTTTTTATTATTTCACCATCACCGATCTATACTGCCACATTTAATATTCATAATAACTATTTTGGTGGCACTGCACCCTATTGTGGCGGAAGCAAATTAAATATAGCCGGGATAAAACCATGTGTTTTACAATCAGGTTATACTACTTCGATTTCAAATTTCAGTAATAATCATTTTCGCAATTTAAATAATAATACCAGTACCACGGATAGTATAGACTTGCTGGAGGTTCGCTCAGGTGGATGGGATATAGATGGGAATACATTTGGAAATCCAGCTGTTGCAAATGATATATCATCTACCACAAGTTACAAACTTAATATCTTAGATGTTGATGTGCCTATTGGGGATACAAGACCTGTAAATATCACTAATAATAGCGTGAATAATATTGATTTTTCAGCAACAGCAAGCAGTTCAAACGGATCATTTTACGGTATCAAGGCAGATTGTCCATCGGCTAATTTGAATATATCCAATAACACATTAAGCAATATTAAACATGGGGCCGGTAATGAATTTTACTTGATTAAGGCTTCTTCATCTTCAACATCTATAAAACAGTTTAAGAATAATATTGCAAAGAACATTCATCAAACATCCAATTTTTCAGGTAATAAAGGCTTTCATATTACTGGTAATAATTGGCATTGTGTTGCAAATGATATCGGTGATCCTTTGGGTGGGTCAAGTAATATTTTGTATGATGCCGATAATCCCACACTATTTTATTTCAACGCCACTGGTAATTGCAAATTTGACAGTAATGCGGTAAGAAACGTAGATTGTTTTAATACAGATTTATCTCAAAATAAGATGATGCGAGCCATCTGTAATTCAGGCAATATTTCATGTGTTCAAAATTATGTGTTGGGCATAAATACAACTTCATCCTACTCACAAACGGAAGCAAACTCTAATGCAGGCGCCTCCTTAATAGGTATGGAGTTTGAAGGAACAGGCACTTTTAATATTCACAATAATTTTGTGTATAATCTTACCGCCTCTAATACCACTACCCTTAATCCTATTAGCGTCATTGGAATGCAATTGGATGTAAAAGGTAAAGTGCATAGTAATGAAATTTTCCGCTTACGGAATCAAGGTATTGCATCGCTCAATTTGCCTTATATTATTGGCATGAATGTATTTGGCAGTAACGATACTTTGTACAATAATAGAATAGCCCTAACGAATAAACCTCACACGAACAATATAAATATTTTCGGAATAAGAAAACAATCAAATGCAACGCAATTAATTGCATACCACAATACGGTTTATATCGGAGGCAGTTCTTCATCAGGCAAAAGCTATGACTTGTATAAACACAACAACGTCAATCAAACATTTGATAATACAAGAAATAATATTTTTTATAATGAACGAACAGGAGGTGGTATGAATTGCGCTTTGGGTAATTCAAATTTAAATGCCAACAATTGGGGAGTATGCGATTATAATAATTTGTATGCAAGTAATGCCAATACACTTTGCGAATGGAATGGTGGCAATTATTTAAATTTTGCACAATGGAAAAGTACTACTTCAAAAGACCTGAATTCAAAAAATAGTATCGTCAATTTTGTTAATACGTTGAATGATGATTATAATATAGAAGAAAATACAAATTGCGCAATTGATAATTTAGGTACAATCGGTACAGGTGTTACCAATGATATTAATAGTGCATTAAGAAGTACGACAACGCCTGATGTGGGTGCCGAGGAATTTGGTTATCAATTATTAGTATCAGCTACAGCTCAAGACAGCAATGTATGTGCCATTACCCAACCAGTACATTTATTTGCTACTATAGGCATCGTATCTTCCCCTTCCTTTTTATGGACGGGTCCCAACGGTTATACTGCTAACATACAAGAACCTATCAATTACGCACCGACTGCATTAAATCAAGGTGTTTATACTGTTACCTTAACAGATGGCAATGGATGTACAGCAAGTAGCACGGTCAATATAACAGTGAGTACCTGCCCTGATGTTGTATTGCCATTAAAAATTTTTATAGAAGGATATTATACCGGAGCAAGTACAATGACGCCAGCATTAATAAATCAAGGAGTTGGCATAAGCAATATTGTTGTTGATACAGTAATAATAGAGTTAAGAAACTTTACTTTTCCGCATATACTTTATGCTACAACCCAAGCAGTATTAAATACAGATGGTAGTATTGAAGCGCATTTTCCATCAAATACTTCAGGAAATTTTTATGTGGTAATCAAACATCGAAACGCAATTGAAACATGGAGTTCTTCTTCTGTATTTCTGCAAGAAACCACAAGCTTGTACGATTTCACTACTGCTGCAAATAAAGCGTATGGGGCAAATCAAATTGAGGTTGAAAGTGGCGTGTGGGCATTGTACTCGGGTGATTTGAATTCGGATGAGAATATTGACCTACTCGATTTATCAAATCTGGAAGCCGATATTAATACATTTCAATTTGGATATTTTGCAACCGACATAAATGGTGATGGCAACGTGGATTTGTTAGATGCAGCCACTGTGGAAAATAATGTGGCTTCATTTATATTTTCAATTCAACCATAAATAATTGCTTCACGAAACTTTAAATATTGCATAAATAAAAAAATATGGTCACAACTTCCTTGCCCTCCAACATTTTCAATTTCGTATTCTTCATTAGCATATTATCATATCAGTTCATCAGCACATTCTCAATTGCCCAAACACCTCATGCGATTCCTTACCAAGCAGTGGCTCGAAATGCTACAGGAGATTTAATTGCTAATCAGGCTATTTCACTTCGCCTTTCTATACATGATTCGTCAGCAACAGGTGTTGTCAGCTTTAGTGAAACACATACTGTAAGCACCAATTCACTGGGCTTATTTACAATTAATATTGGAGCAGGCACACCACTTATAGGAAACTTTTCCAGTATCAATTGGAAGCAGAATGCAAAATTTTTGCAGGTAGAGTTAGATGCTTTAGGTGGAACCAATTATTCCGATATGGGTACTACACAATTGCAAAGTGTGCCTTATGCGTTGTATGCAAAAAGCAGTGGAGACAAAGCAGTCAATGGATTGAATAAAATAAATGATAGCATAGGTTTAGGTGGACGAATCAACAAGGAAACTGGTATATCATTAGATGGCAATGAAATGACGATACGAGATTTGAATACATCTAATATCTATAATGTTGTAAGCCAAACATTGTCACCATCCTTTGTAAATATTAACACCGTTCCGCTAACGCAAACTTTTTTAGCAACAGGTACTGTAAAACTAGCTGAAATTGGATTGTATGTAAGTGGGTTAAATGCGACTACTATTACAGTTAGTTTAAAAAATAGTGTGGGTTTGATTTTAGCAAGCGTTACCAATTCATATACAGCTGGTTCGCCACATTGGTCAACATTCACATTTGCAAATTCACCTTTATTAAACGCCGGCGAAATTTATACTATAAGTGTAACAGGTAGTGCCGGTACGGTATGGTATTATAGCAATGCCAATCCATACTCTGGAGGCATAGCAAGCTTGGGAGCAAGCAGTGATTTTTCATTTGAAGTAAATCAATTTAGTGAAAATGGGTTACTCTATCTGGGAAACAATACAGTTGGTATTGGAACAGATACACCTGAAGGAAAATTAGAGGTGAATGGCAAAACAAGAACTACACAATTGCAAGTAACAAGCAATGCAGGTGCTAATAAAGTTTTAGTGAGTGATGCAACGGGCAATGCCAACTGGACTGCAACAAGCACTATTGCAAGCGGCACTTTAGATCAAGCCTATAATTTCGGTGGTGCTGGCTCAGGGCGAACAATTACGGCTAATGATGGTGCTATTAAAATTGCTGGAACGGATGGGCTATTAGTAACAGGCACTTTTGGGAGTGGGGATAATGTAGAACTTAGCGGAGCTGGAACACGGTTGTTCTTCAATCCTAAGAAGGCTGCGTTTAGAGTAGGATATGTGAATGGAACGCAGTGGAATAATGATAGTATTGGCTCCTACTCAAGTGCTTTTGGAAGAAATACCAAAGCAGTAGGAGATAATTCAATAGCAATGGGTTCAAGTACATTAGCAAAAGGAGATAATTCAATAGCATTGGGTTCAAATACATTAGCCAATGAATATTCTTCAACCGCAATGGGCGCTAGTACAAGAGCAAATGGTCACATTTCAACAGCAATGGGTGGTGGCTCTGAAGCCAATGGAAGTTGGTCAACTTCAATGGGTGCTAGTACTCATGCCAATGGAGATTATTCAACTGCTATGGGGGATAACACGGAAGCCAATGGAGATTATTCAACTGCTATGGGTCGTGGCACTTCAGCCAATGGAGATTATTCAACTGCTATGGGCTATTTTATTAGAGCGAATGGAGATTTTTCAACAGCAATTGGAAACGGCTTAACTGCGAATGGATATGGAAGTTTTGTAATCGGCAGAGATAACGATAGTCTTCTTGCTCCACAGACCGCAATTACAAGTACTACCCCATTATTTATTATTGGAAATGGAAATATTGTAGGGAATAGTTCAAATGCCATGGTAGTTCGTTATGATGGCAAAGTAGCAATCGGAACCAACAGTCCAACACATCTCTTACATGTTAATGGTATTGCACGCTCAACGCAATCTACATGGGCAACAGCATCAGACAAACGTGTGAAGAAAAATATTCAATTAGTACAGAATACTTCACTTCAAAAAATAATGCAATTACGACCAGTTACTTATGAATGGATAGACGAATATGCAAAGGCTTCGAAAGGATTGAAAAAATACAATACAGGTTTTATTTCACAAGAACTTGAACAAGTATTTCCTGAAATGATAGAACAAGTTGAAGAAAAATTTGGCGATAAAACCATCAATGATTTTCGACTTTTAAATCTAAGCGATTTGCCTGTGCATTTAGTAAAAGCCATGCAAGAACAACAAAAAGAATTAGATGATTTGAAGAAAGAAATTCAAACTCTAAAAGAATTAATCAAACATAAATGATGATGAAACGAAATGAAGATAATACTTTTACTTCCACCAATTGCCAACAGAAACATTTCATCTTTGTGACAGATAAAAATACTAAAGCGTATTAAAACAATAATTCCCTATAATTTATTGATCATGAAAAAAATAATTTTACTCCAAATTCTTTTGCTTTTTACATGCCAAGTTAAAGCATATCAATACAGAACAATAGCCAGTGGTAATTTTAGTAATCCACTCATTTGGGAAAGTTCAACTGATGGCACTACTTGGACGAGTGCAACGATAGCTCCTATCGATGGCACCCATTCATGCAATATTCAAAGCGGACATATAATAACCTTAGATCAAGATTTAATACTCAATGATAATATAGTTGGCGCTGCACCTTCAATCACAATTGGTGGTACTTTAATTTTTAACAATCATTTCATTGAAGGTGAGATGATTTCTACTGGCGGATCATTATTTACGTTGCATTCAGGAGCGACTCTAGAAATTAATAATCCAGATGGATTAAGGAATGCCAATTTAGGTGCCTTGAGAAATTTCGCTTCTTATGTACAACACCCTATGGCTAATTATACTTTTAGCGGTGCTACAAACCAAGTAATGAAATTAGGTATCGATAGTGCACTAAACAATCTTACTATTAGTTCAGGAGCCATCGTTAGTACTACCGAATCTATCATTGTAAATGGTAGCCTTTCTGTTTCCTCAGGCACCTTTCATCTAAATCATTCGCTAACCTTGAAAGGTTTAGCAATAAATACTGTAGGCGGAACGATTACCACTGGCACTCATGCCGAATTGCATTATAATAATGCTATTGCTATTCAAAATATCCCAAGTACAATTACTACACTTAGTAAACTTACCTTGAACACTATCATCAATAGTACGATTAACCTCGACAGTCCTTTATCAGTTACCGGGTTTTCAGGGTTTAAACTTATGAATGGCAAACTAAATACGAATGCACATTCTCTTACATTACTGAGTGATCAACCGGTAATTGGTTATGCAAATAGTTACGTAATTGGTAATTTAAAAATTCAGGCAGAAACATTTAGTGAAACACATAATGAAAATATATTTTTTCCAATCGGAAGTAGCAACTATCAACCTTTAGGTATAACGGTTTCTACACCAACTAATTCAGGACCAGTATTAATTTC
>DAOOQH010000041.1:0-17364 GCA_035388625.1 Chitinophagaceae bacterium
GCAATCTATCGTAAAATACTTGCATTCAGAAAGTAATTCCAAAAATAGAAAATAAGAATATTTTGAATATGGTCTTTCTTCAATTAAAACAACAATTAAAATCTTTGTATGATTTGCTCACCTCATTGAGTGATGAGCAGTATCGTTTTAAAAGTGTGCATCTAGGGCAATCAAGTATTGGTGGACATGCACGTCATATAATTGAATTATTAAAATGTGCTATAGATGGTTATGAAATGGGGAGAATTGATTATATAAATCGAGAGAGGAATTTTGGAATACAGGAAAACAAGTGTTTAGCACAAGAAATTTTGCTTCAACTTATGAGTCAAATTTTTAAGGAAGATAAAATGCTTCATTTAGCAGTTGAAGGTTTAGAGTCTTTGCCAGAATTTGATATTTCAACAACATACTTGAGAGAAATAGTATACAATACCGAACATACGGTTCATCATTTAGCACTTATAAAAGTGGCTTTAATTGAAATGAATTTAGATATTGTTAATCCTGATTTTGGAATGGCTTATTCAACATTAAAATTCAATAAAGCGATTCTAAATTCTTAAGGTCAAGACAAGATAAAGTTTGGTTTTTATTTTAGAGTATTTCTGTGTCTCATCGCAATTCGAGAACAGATAGTTTTTGACTAACAAATTTGATTTTCAAGTCTTCATTTATAATTCGTATCCTATGAATCCTAGTAATGTAAACCCTTTTGAATATGTATCTATTTTAATTTCTATCATTTTAGGTTTAGGAATTACACAGATATTGTCGGCAATTACTGATTTACTTTATCATTATAAAAAGGTGAAATTTTATTGGCCTCATTTGTTATGGATTGGGTTTATTTTATTTCTTCATGTTCAAGATTGGTTTGTGACCTATCAATTAAGGGAGAAGCATTCATGGTATTTGCCTGAATTGTTTTTTATCCTTTTTTATCCCATATTGTTATTTGCTATTGCAAAGATGTTATTACCAACCAATGAAAGTGAAGAACGGTACAACATGAAATTGTTTTACATGAGCCAATATCGAATTATATTTTTTATTGTATCGCTTGCCATTATTGTCTCGATCTTGTTTAATTTAATTCTATTGAAAAATTCTTTTCAAGATCAATTATTATTCATCCCTTTTTTAGTTACGATGTTAGTAGTTTCATTTATGAAAATTGAAAATGAGTGGGTTCATAAAATAATTGCATTTATAATTTCGGTGGTGTCTTTGATTTCGATATTTGTTGATCAAGATAATTGGGCCGTTAAGTAAGTAGAATTGTAAACATATCATGTATGTTTGAGAAAGTGAAAGATAAACTGAAAGAGAAAGCATCTAAATCTTAACATGACGGACTTTCTCTTTCTTATTCACTTTCGCTTTCCGAGTGGTTGAAGTAGAATTCCAATTACAAATGTCGGGAGTAAGTGTGCAAATGAGAAATGAATTCATGTTCTTAAATCGGTCTTCATGACAATGTTCATGTAATAGAAGAATGCGACTACAAGATAAATTTTCATTCGATACTCATATTTAATTATCTTCGCCAACTATATAAAAGTTGGAGACGTGTCCGAGTGGTTGAAGGAGCACGCCTGGAAAGTGTGTAAATGGGTAACTATTTCGCGAGTTCGAATCTCGCCGTCTCCGCAACCTTTTATAAACCTATGTTTTATGCCTACGTATTAATTTTCATCTTCAACTAACAAATACTATGTTGGACACACAAGTGATTTAAAAACAAGACTAGAAATCCATTATAATAGCAATGGTAATTAAAAATTACAGTAGCTTAAACTCCAAGGCAAATCAAATGTTTTACTGAAATTGGTTCTAGAAAAGAGGTTTTGATTCTCGAAAAAAAAAACTAAAAAATCTTTCAGGTATAAGATTGATCGAATTCAAAGAAAAAAATAATACAGGATTTTGAGTGTTTGAAAGTGCATTCGTACTTTAAATGTCGGAATCGCCGTCTCAGTCAAGAAAGGACACGTCTCCAATTTTGTTATTGGAGGCATAAATACTAAAATTCGAGGTATTAGTCAAAGTTAAATATTGGTCTCCTCCTATTTAGTTATTTCCCTTTTTGAGTGGTTCGTTGTTTAGCCTCAGTTGTTAAAGCGAAGCTTTCTCGACGGGTAATTGTTTTTATAAATTCTACTTTTCGAAATCTTAAAGCACTCCAATCTTCGTCTATTGCAACTTGACGAACAGGTTCTAAATTCAACGCTCCAAAACTCGACCAACCATTATCGCGATTAAATTCACATTTGTATTTTTTGGAACTCGCTTTTGGGTAACAAAACCATACGATAGCATCACCTTTTAATTTTGAAATAATTTTATTGAGATAAAAGTCAATCTCTTTTTGAGTGGTAACAAAAAAAATTCCAAATTCAATTTCCTTTATCTCTTTTAGGTGAATGATAAAACTGGCATCATCTTTCATTGCTAAAATTTCTTTATCAAATGTTGAAGGATAGTTTAATGCAATTATTGTTTTATGATCTTTGAAATTTAATTTTTTGAAAAGTGGTGTCATGATTTTTGTAGATTCCTTGAAATTGGTAAATAGGTGAAGTGTCTTGAAGTTAAATGCAATACCGCAGACCAATCAATAAGTAATATTTGAGTAGTAAAAGTAGTAAAAAATTTATCAAGAATTTGATGTTCTCATCTAGGATTAAATTACTTAAGTTTGTTCAATCTTATGAATTCAATTTATCAAATCAATATTTCAAAAGGTGGTGTGCCAAAACTTCCTATTCAAGAAGCCAATGTTTTATTTAATGGCATCGAAGGTGATAAACAAAAGGATAGAAGATATCATGGCGGTCCTGAAAGAGCTTTGTGTTTATTTTCGATTGATTTGATTGAGAAGCTAAAATCAGAAGGTCATCCAATTTCAGCAGGTTCAACGGGTGAAAATATTACCATTTCGTTTAAAGATTATCATTTGCTGGTTCCCAATGTAAAATTGAAATTGGGTGATGAAGTAGTCATTGAAATTACTTCATATGCAGCGCCATGCAAGACAATAAAAAGATTTTTTTTGAATGAAATTTTTGTTCGAATTTCTCAAAAATTATTTCCGAATCAATCGCGATTGTATGCGCGTGTTTTAAAAGAAGGTAGAATATCTGTTGGGGATAAAATTGAAATCCTGAGTTAAAGATGAATATTGATTGAATGCTGAAAGGCTGCCAGATTGAACGATTACCCCGCTGAAGCTGATGTGTTGAGCCTTTGTGGCGGAGTAAAAGTGAAAGCTGGATATATGTTGAAGGATGGTAAAAGCCGATAGCCCCAAAATTTAATTTTACCGATTATACAAAATAAGTAGTCCAATAATTTGTACAACAATTTTGTTATATCGGCATTAACCATTGTAAAATTTATAGAAGTCCTTTGGACAATCTTTAAATTACAATTGGTATTATTTTTCCATGATGGCTAAATTTGAAGCAACAGATCGCCATTCGGCTAGTGATATTGCTTTTAATACCCACGATAATCGAGTGCCTGGATTACGAAGTTTTCTACCTAGCATGGCAACCGTTTCATCGCGTTCATGAATGCATGGTTCGCTTCGTTGATTCTGACTTAATGCAGTAGCAAAATCCCAAGCACCATCGCGCGCAATTTTGATACTAAAATTAATAAGCATCTCATCTGTTTTTTTAACTAATGGCATCAACCATTTATAAACGGGCGACATTGCACCCATATTCTTTTTTACATCATCAACAAGTTCTGAAAGTACCGCATTGATAGCTATAAAATCTTTTTGAATATAATGAATGGGTTGTTGATTGCATGCATCCAATGCAGCAATTCCTAAATCGAGATTGATATGCGCATTGATGCCTAATAAAATATGTTGAAGAATGATATGTCCACTCTCGTTTTTTGCATCAAAGGCTGTCTGCCAGGCTTGGGTGCAAATTTGTTTGTTTTGATAAAGTTCATAAGCATCAAAATATCGATTGGCAAATACCACGTCAAGATTTTCCATTCGCTGATTATCTTCAAATTCGTTTCGTTGAATGCCTTGTTTAACTCGTATGGTCACTTTTCGATAAAGCACAGCAAAATATCCTAATGGATCTTGACGTTTTTTACAGTCTTCAACAATGAGATTTAATTTGTCGATCACTTCATTAATGTTCTTACATTTCATCATGGCAAAATAATTTATTTAAGCTTTTGAGCACGAAGAACTTTAGCTTCAGCCATTTTGTTTTTATAGTAATCGGCCTTTTCTATTTTGCCAATGGCTCTATAGGTAATATCTAAAAATTGAATGGCAGTAATATCTAAAGCATCTAATTGATGAGCTTTTTCAAACCAATAAATGGCGCTATCAGGGCGTTGTGTAGCGCCATAAATACAACCAATATTATTAATAAAATCTGTTTCTGTTGTATCACCTTTATGAGCACGCATGAAATAAGGAAGTGCTGATAAAAGTTTTTCGGTACCTGCCATAATATAATATTGAGCACTATCCATCATGCCCATACTTTGGTATTTAATACCTAAATTGGTGAGTGTTGATGAACCATTATAATAAGCCGTGCCTAAATTGTTTGTAAAAATAGGATTGGTACTATCTTCACTATAAGCACGCATATAATATTTGTAAGCACTATCTATATTGCCAATATTAAAATAAGCTTTACCTAATTGGTTATACCCATCACTTGGTAGGGCAGGATATATACTAAGTGCTTTTGTAAATACTTCAATTGATCGGAGATTCGCTTTTCGAATAGAATCTTGTAAATTAATATTCAAATTATTTTCGGTAATATCAAGTTCAAGATTTTCTGCAAACTCACTTCCAGATAAATGATTACCCATATAAAAAAGTAAATGGGTTGAGTTAGGATAATTTTCAACATCTTTTGAAAATAGTCCAAAATCAGATTTCCAATCTTTGTTTCTATCAAAGGTTTTAAAGCTATATAAGGCAGCTACTAAAAACACCAAGCCAAAAAGGGCAGGAGATCTTTTCATACTTGAAAAGAAGTTTGCATCTTCACCCTTATGTAAAAAATGGCCAAGTGCAAATACAATGGCTATTAGCAAACCTAAAGATGGGATAAAAAATAGTCGCTCTCCAAATGAAGTGCCTATTAAAAAAAATACATTTGATGTAATTGACATCGAGATAAAAAACCAAAGTATACCAAAACTCACTATATGCAATGGTTTGCCTTTTTCACCAAAGGGTAATATTTTCCAAATAGCAAAACCTAATAAGCCTGCAAGTATTAAAAAGGAAGCTAAAAAACCAGGATCAGAGAAACCGACGGGTATTAATGATGAATAAGAATAATCACATGAAAGTGGATGTGGATACAAAAATGTTTTAAGGTATAAACCGAGGGTATTAATGGCTGATGCAAATTTTGAAGTACCAGCATAAGATGGGTCATTACACATCACCATATAATTATCTAATGCATTCACTGGCGATTCGGGCGGATAGCCACTTAAAGAAAAATGACGGCAGACCAAGAAAAATAAAGTACAAGCAAACATGATGGAGGAGACCAACACATTTTTTTTATTAGAAGCCGATGTGAAAAAATAAATAAATAAGGGGAAAATGGCAACTGCAACAACAGTTGACTCTTTTGAAAAAGATCCAATCAAATAAACAATAACCGCTAGAATGAGATAATAATTCTTTTGTTTATCGAAATAGAGTTGAATACATCTTATTGCCCCCAATATGCCAATTAGACTTAAAATTTCATCGCCACTTTTAATATTTGCTACTACTTCAGTGTGAATCGGATGTGTAACAAACAATAACGCAATCAGAAAAGGCATGACCCACTTTTTTTTGAATACATCGAAAAAAATAAAAAAGATGAGTAAACCTGTGAGAGCGTACAATAAAACATTCACAACATGAAAAGCATGAGGGTTACCATCAAATAGATGCCATTCAATATTAAAAAGAAATTTTACAAAGGGACGATAAAGTGAATTTTCTAAATCTGAGAAATCACCTTTTCGTAATGGTGTACTAAATATGGTTTTGGTATTTTCCCAACTAATGGGTGCTTTGGTAATTTTATTATTCTTGATAATGCCATGATCATCTAAAACAAAACGGTGACTAAAGGTATTGCTATAAATGGCGATGGTAATACCGACCAAAAGAATAGGATAAAGCCAAGTTTGAAGCCAATTCATGCTTGAAGTAGAGGAATTAGATTCAATAGCCTGTTTAGGTTTTATACTTTGTTCTTTACGTATTGGTTCAGGAGTGGCTTGTCTTTTTTGAGTCTTGATTTTGCTCATAAAAAAAATAAATTTCGCGTTAGGTGTGAGGTCGTAAAAATAATACGGTAAAAGTAATTTTTCTTTTTTTAATTAATGAATCAAAATTTTATGATAAAGAGAAGAACTTAGTTGGTCTGTATGGGTTTAAAACTTGATTTAAGCAAAATTAAAATAGGTTGAGACGCCGTGTAAAAAATATAATTAAAATAAGCCGAACTATTTTACCTTAGCATTCCCAATTACAACAACTATACAAACCATGCCACGCGAATCAAAAGAACGAATTAAAGATAGAATGTTAAAAACTGCTGCTCGCCTTTGGGGTTATGCAGATGTAGAGGTTGAATCGAGTTTCGATCCAATTGTAAAACTCATGTTGGATGCATGTTCATACGAATTAGAAAAGATAAGTGGCGATATGGAGGCTTCTCATTCGCGCATGATTGAGAAAATGGTTGAGGTGATTTTGCCTGATGTATTGGTTGGTATTCGGCCTGCGTCAACCATAATTAATGCATTGCCAGTTGATGCCGAATATACTTTACATCCTAAAAAGCATTTTACAACCATTAAAAAAGTGGTGAATACTGTTGCCAATACCACTCAAAATTTTACCATACATTTTTCACCTATCGGTAATTTTCAATTGAAAAATGGGACTGTAAAATATATTGCAAGTGGAAATAAATTGTCGCAAGTGATTGCACAATGGCAAAAGGAAACCATACTGCAAACAGAAGAGTTTGCGAAAGATACCAGTTATTGGATTGGTTTAGAAATGAAACAAGGTATTGAAAATTTGAAAGGAATTAATTTTTATTTTGATTTAAGAAATCAATTTCAAAAGGAAAATTTTTATCATCATCTACGACAAGTAAAATGTTATTGCAACGGCAAAGAAATAAAATTGTCATCAGGAATGAATGAAGAGCCTCAATTTACCCAGCTCAATATTGATGATATTTCTGATAATTTGTTTCAATTTAATCAAAAGATATGTAACCATATTTATAAAATTTATCAAAAGCAATTTTTACATATTGAAGGTGATCTGCCATTAAAAGAATTCCTCAATAATGGCTTGCCTTCAGAATTAGTTTCGAAATTTGGCGAATCATCATTGAAGGAAAAGATTAAAGAGAATTGTATCTGGTTGAAGTTCGATTTTTCTTCTAGTCTGGCCATGGATGCACTCGAAAATGTATTTTGTAATATCAATTGTGTGCCTATGATTAATCGAAAGCAACACGAATTAACTTACAAAACGCAGAAGTATATCAATGTGATTCCAATTGAAAATAAAGATTATTTTTTTGATATTAAAAGTATAGTGGGTGCGAATGGGGCTGAATACCATAAACGAAATTTAACAACCTCATCTGAATTAGGTGATGGTGAAGCCATTTTGCGCGCTTCAGGCGTGGGGCGATTTGATTCGCGTGAGGCAAAAGAAACCATTGGTTATTTATTGCAAATTATTCGTGATGAAACCAGTACGTTTTCAGAAATAGGTGGCGAAGCAGTTGCTGTTAAAATGAAAGAGCTCAATCAGGTTTTGTCGAGGTTAGAAGATCAAATGCGAAGATTTCAACATACTGGTTCAAGTTGCTATATTATGCTGAAGCCTAAAAAGGAAATGGAAACTGTTTTTATTGAGTACTGGACTAGTAATGGAAAAAATGGAAACGATATTCGCATAGGCACCAAACTGATTCAAGAAAGTGGTAGCGAATTACAAAGCAATGGTGTTGTGATGCTGAGCACATCTATGGGTGGAAAAGACAAATTGAATTTAGAAGAAAAATTAAATTTGTTTAGAAAATATCTTCTTGCAAAAGATAGAATTATTACTGCAGAAGATATAAAAATATTAGCATTTCAATTAATTGGACAAAACCTGAAACAGGTTATTGTTCGTAAAGGTGTTATGACTGGCTACGCCGAAAATGTTGGATATGTTCGATGCATAGATGTTGTATTATCATTTAAAAATAAATCGCAATATCAATCCGATGAATTATCTTATATGGTCAATGATTTAATGATTCGACTTGAAGAAAGTTCATCATCCTTATTTCCGTATCGAATTATTATTGATTAATGTTGATTATTCAAAAGTGAGCGTTATACAAAGCAGCTAATACTGCATTAACCGCTAAGTTATTTCAAGTTGTAATTCTTCATCTATTATAGTTCTATCTTTAAGTAGTATTTTTCAATACAAAATTTGAAAAAGAAGTGTTTTATGAAATTAAAAATCATTCTTTCCGCCCTTTTTCTTGTAATCAGTTTTAATCAATTATTCAGTCAGAAATTGCATGATTTGATTATGTATGATACAATGATTTATGTATACAAATTAGATAAAACACAATCTAATTTCATGATACAAAAAAATATGATTGTCGACTCGTCGATCTTATTTACAAATCTGTACAAAACTTATCCTCGAAGGTTATATAAAGATGACACTTTGCCGAATGGCAATTTTATTATTGTATCTATTACGAAAGAGTATATTAATTATAGATCGTTTCATAAATCTTCATTTGCAGTAAAGTCAAAAGTTATAGGCAATGACCTCATTTTATTTTTGAATGATATTAAGTCTAAGGCAAATATCGAAAAAGCTAAAATTGATATTGATGGAATTTCAATGCCATTTAATGATGGATATGGCGGTTATGTTATTCAGAAAAGCAAACTTGACAAAGAACGTTTGCGAAATAGAAAGATCTATGTTCATATTGCATTAGGCGATGAGTATAAGGTGTCGTTATTTAATTTTAACCAAGGATATAAGTCACCCAATTCGCCCAGAGCTTACGGCGCGAATACCGTTGTGGCATCTGAAGGCTATATGATTACTGATAAGCCAGTGTATAAACCAGGAGATACATTAAGAGTAAAAGCATTTTTAACTTATCCTAAAAATGGTCGACCTATTCATAAGAAAGTAACCATACGAATTCATGAATCTCAACAAGATTTCACTTTTACTAAAACAATAAAATCGGCATCGCCAGGCGCTTATCTCTTTGAATGGAAAATACCGGATACATTAAAAATAGATAGGAATTTTAATATTGAAATTCAGTATTCAAAAGGTTCGTATTCATTTAATAAGCAATCGAGTTTTTATTTAGAAGATTATGTGTTAAATACCAATAAATATGATGTTTCGTTATTAAGTGAAATCTTTTATGCTGGCGAAGATATTACCTTTTATACATCTGCAAAAGATGCGAATTCGTTTCCAATTCAGGGCACACAAATTAAGTATAAACTGAGTTTGGGCAATGTTACAAGTTTTTTAGGAGATAGTCTGACTTTATCGCAAACTCAAAAGGCCAATTTGTTTGAAAAAGATACTATTTATTCTTATGATAATTTTATGGAGTTTAAAATTCCTTCAAGTGTTTTGCCTAAAATAAATGCGAGCTATAATTTAGAAGTAAGTTTTGTAGATCCTGTGAGTTTTGAAAGAAAAGTGATTGTGAAACAATTTAGTAAATTAACGCAGAAAGAAAAGGTTTTAATTTATCAAAATCAAGATTCACTTCACTTACGATGTTTGTATAATTTGAAAGATACTGCACGTCCTTATCAAATTATTGCAATGAGTAAAAATGATACCTTGTTTAAAAAAAAGGTGACAAGTCCTTACTCGTTTAAGCTTTCGCCTTATACAACCAAAGTTATTTTTATAGATAAAGATTCAGTATATACTGATATGAATATTGTATTTAATAAACTTGATATTACTAAGGTGGTAGGGATTAGAACTTTTGATAGTATTCATATTTCATTTTCATTTCCTTTTGATGAGCCTGTTTATTATCGAATTTTAAAAGGCAATCAATTGGTCAAATCAGGGAAAAGTCGAAAACTCGATTTTAAATTTCGCGATGATAGTAAAGATGCCTATACTATTTTGTTGACAACAAATTTAAATGGCGAGATAGAATCTAATTTTTACAAAATAACCTATACGCCACAAATTCATAAAATAAAATTGCAGTCTTCAATGCCTGCCCAAGCTTTTCCCGGACAAAAATTGCCTATTGAAATTACAGCAACCGATTATAAGAATAAGCCTTTGCGAAAAATTAATATCGCTGCGTATGCAGTGAATAAGCAGTTTGAAGAAAGATTAGTTGCCCCTCAAATAAATGTGCCATATGCATTTAAAGATTTAGTAGAGATTAAGCAAGAGACAAGTAACGATCATATTGTTTTAGAGCAACCAGCCTTGACTCAAAATTATATTCTTACAACCAAGCATTTAGCAAAGTACAATTTATATAAAAATGAATATTATGAACTTCGCTATCCTAAAAATGAAATGGCCTTACTTACTAGAACTATTCAATCGAATATACCAGAGTTTTCAGTTGCCGTTACACATAAAAATATGGTTTATACACCTAAGTATATTTTGGTGGATGGTGAGCCAATTTATATCAGTGATTTAAATAAGTCGGTCTATTCGTTTCCTATCAAGTCTGGTGTACATGATATTACAATACGTTATTTTGATAAGAAAATTGTGTTCAAGAAAATTACATTTGAAGAGCAAACCAAATATTGGTTGGGAATAAATATTGATAGTCTGAAAGCATCATCTAAAAACATAGTTATCACCGATTCGCTGAAAGTTGCTCAGCCGAATGAAAGTGAAATGAAATTATTGTATTCAACTTTATTATTGGTGAAACCTTTTAATTTGTTGAATGACACTTTGATTGTAAAAGATAAAAGAGATAGTCTATTTCAATTTATCTATTCGGTCAATTATCAACCCAAACTACTTAGTATTGATGGCGATGGTTTTTATGTATTCGGTCCAATGAAACCAAATTCTAATGCTATTCTTAATTTCGGAAAGCAGCGACATGTATTAAAAGTTTCGCCAGAATATGCACATTATTACGATGAAGCAAGTAAAGCATTTACAACTAAAAATATTGGTAAAGTCAAGGGCGCTATATTTAATTTTAATGAAATAGGAATTTCTGATTTTCAATTCGCAAGTTTGTTTAAGCCAGATACAATCAAACCATTACCGCAAGTGGTTGATATGGATTATAATCGCGAAGCCCTTATTGCGAGCACCATAAAGCCCGAACAAGAATATTCGCAGAATTATAGATCGGCGAATGCGAAAAGTAATTTTCATCTCTATATTAAAAATGATGATAAATTGGTTTATGCAAAATCGTTATGGATAATTAGTAAGAGTCATCCTGATCAATGCGATTTTAAACCAAATATTCAACCCAATAGTTTGTATCATGATATCAAGAATGGAGAAGATGGTAGATACGATTTTTACTTTTTAATGAATGATGATAAGCTTGTTATTTTAAAGGATATTTTATTGTATGATCAAGTTGATTTTTATATAAATCCATCTTTATTTAAAACTGAAAAATTGACAAATGATAAACTGGCTGCACCATTAAAAGTATATAGTGATTTGACTAAATTACCTTTGTTGCCATTTTATTTTCCTCCAGAAGAAAGCTCCGATAAGATTAAGGAAGTGAATGGTGTAAAAAGAGGGAATCCATATTTTCATGGTATTATAACCGATCAGGCATTACAGCCAATTTCAGATGCTATGATATTATTAGAACTGAATGGAATTTATAAATATGGGGGCTATACCAATGCAAATGGTGAATTTGAAATCTTAAATATCATGCCAGGTTCTTATCAAGTCAAGCTGTTTCAATCATCTTATCAAATGAAACATTATCCAGCCATTTTTATGAAACAAGGATATGAGTATGAATTAAATGCAAGTCTGAATGAATCAGAATCGCTAAAACCAGTTTTAGAAACCATCAACCAAGATTTTCGTTTTCTTTCATTTGGTGGCAGTAAGCAAAAAGAGATATTTAAAATTCAATTGTTTGATAAGGATACACGTGATATTTTAAAAGGGGCTAGTATTAAGTTTTTTGAAAAAGATAAATTGCTTGATGAGAAAAGATTTATGGATCGATCTGATATTGAAATTCCATTTCCAATTGACCCGAATTTAATTTATAATATTGAAATACAACGTGAGGGATATATTCCAATTCAATTGCAAAATATTCGGTTTATTAATACCATGTATTATACCTTATTCATGTTTATGTCGAAACAAGATGAATTGAAATTAGAGAAGAGCAAAGCATATGATCTTCGTATGAACCAAGTTAATATTGAAGTGGAAGAAAGATTGGTGAATGAGACCAATGTAAAAGACATGAAAATTAGTTATACTGATACTGATTCAAAGGGAGTTGGCGAAGTTTATGGAAGAATAGCTGATGAGAAAAATAAAGGCCTTGATTTTGCTTCTGTAACAGTGTCTCAAAAGGGTATTATAAAAGGAGGAGCAAAAACAGATATAAATGGTAATTATAGAATTAAGCCATTATTAAGTGGCACTTATGATTTTCGGGTAACCTATGTAGGTTATATTGAGTCGATGATAAAAGATATTGTGGTGTATGAAAATAAAAAAACGAGGATTGATATACGACTCGAAAAGCAATCAAATCATTCTGCAACAAAGGATGTTGTAGTAAGAGACTATAAAGTTAAATTGATTGATGCTAGTAGTCCTGGTAGAAATGTTGTGAATATGAATTCTTACAATAGTTATGCTGCGCCATTGAATGCTTCTCCAACTTATTCAAACTATATAAATGATGAATCGGTTGATTTAAATATAAGTGGTGCTAGATCTTCAAATACATTGTATATGGTTGATGGTATAATGATAAGGCCTGGCAAATCAGATTTAACATTAGGTTTTAGCAATACCACTGAAAGCTTAAGTGCAAAATATGGTTCAGCAGATTCTATTTATGTCAGTAACGATATGATTAATCAGGTTGCCATGAATTCGGATATTAGTCAGACTAGAAAAAAATTTACAGATATAGGATATTGGGAGCCCAACCATATCACCAATAAACAAGGAAAAACAAATTTCGAAATTCGATTGCCAGATAATATAACCACATGGCAATCAAATATCATAGCAATGGGCAAACATCGCTTACATGGTATTCAAACTTCTGAAACAAAAGTGTTTAAGCCGTTACAAACCATGAGTATCATACCTCAATTTATTTGGGATCAAGATAAAGTGTATGCGAAAGCTAAGTTTACCAATTTAACGAAGGATTCAAAAGATGTATCAATTCGTATTTTACTGAATGATAAAGTATCGAGCACAAAAAAAGTGACAATCAAAAACGATTATGTTGATTCTGTTTTAATTACTGCATCTAATACTAAGCCTATTCAATGGAGAGCTGGTTTGCAGTTTAATGAAAATTATAAAGATGAAGAGGATAGAGAAATTTTAGTGTATAGTTCTGCTTTAAAGCTTTTTTCGAATCAGAATATTTTAATGGAAAAGGATAGTAGCTATCAACTCAAGTTTGCCAAAGAGACTAAAGGATTTATAATTCTCAATAATACCTTGTATGAAAAAATTATTGAAGAAATCAATCAATTATCTAATTATGAGTATGGATGTGTTGAGCAAACCAGTTCAAAATTAAAGGCGTTACTCTGCAAGCAAAAAATAAATGGAGTCATGGGGTTGAAAGAAAATCTTACACCAGCAATTTATAATTTAATCAACAAACTATCTAATTATCAAAATATTCAAGGCACATGGGGTTGGTGGGCTAAAGAATCTCCTAATTGGCGAATGACTATTTATGCAATGGATGTATTATTTGCTGCGAATAATATTGGGTATTCAAATAATAGTTTTGCATCAGCAAGAGATGCCATCAATGCAAATTTTTATGAATTGAATATCTCTGATCAATTATATGCATTATATGTTTTTCAAAAAATGAATTTTGTTGATCAAGATATGAAAGATATGTTTGAAAAAATTCAAATCAATGATTTAAAAACCATAGATAAAATTTACTACCACAAAATAAATGAAGGGTTGGGTAGAAAAGTTAATCCAAATGATTTTTATGCTTTAACACTTGAAATGAACAATCGTTTACAAACGCCTTATGCCGAAGATTTTTTTAATGATCCAAAATCAACCATGTTTACTTCATATTTTTTATTTTCAAAAACATCAATGGGTAAAGAATGGGTAAAAATGTTTAGAGATAAATTAGTCAATGGCCAACTTGAAAAAAACTTGAATACTTATGCTAAAGCAAATATGATTGAAGCGTTAACCTCCTCTATTGAAAATACTGGCAATAAGCCAATTACTTCTCAAATTATAATAAATGATACTTTGAAAATAAAAAGCTTCCCTTATTCAATGCCAATTTCAGGTAGCAACTATACAATAAAACATACAGGTGGAGATGTTTATCTGAATACAGCCGAGGAAAAATATGTGTTTCTTCCTAAAAAATCTGATTCTGTTTTTAAGGTTACAACTTCGTTTAATCAATTTAAACAAACAACTGAAAGTTTGAAAACAGGTGAGCCATGTTTTTTCAATGTTGAAATAGATGCATATCGATCACAAGAATATGTGATGGTTGAAGTACCTATTCCATCAGGAATGCGTATTGTTACAAAAAAGCAATTCTCTGGTTGTACCATAGAATACTTTAAGAATAAGATTGTTATTTTTTATAGCAAGCTCAGTATGGATAAGCATCAATTGAGTTTCGAATTTATTCCTAATTTGACAGGTAGTTTTACTTTACCGGCTGCTAAATGCAGCTTAATGTATTATCCTTATATTTTTGGAAATAATGAAACACGAACAATCGAAGTGAAATGATAGATTCATCTTTTTTAAAAATAATTTACTTTTTTACTAACGTATTGCGCTTAGGTATCGTATAGTAGTTTGTTGATCTCATTTATAAATAACATAATCTACTACCTTATGAAAACCTATGCACAAAAAATTGCTTTAATTGTTTGCCTTTCTCTTTTTAGCATTTCAGTGAATGCACAATATGTCAATATTCCTGACTCTAACTTTCAAAAGTACTTATTTGCAAATTACCCGACTGCTATGTTGGGTACACAATTAGATACAACTCATGTTTCTGTATTGACAACTACATCAATCGTTATAGATTCATTGTTTATCAGAAATCTAGATGGAATTCAGTATTTTGATAATTTGCAGTATCTGCAATGTTCATATAATTTATTACGTTCTCTACCTTCTTTACCTTCAGGCCTGATAGAACTTGATTGTCATACAAACCAACTTGATTCGTTACCTGTTTTGCCTAATGGTTTACAATCACTCAACTGTATGAATAATAATCTAAAATTACTTCCCAACTTAACCAACTTATTAAAAACGTTGAACTGTTCATATAATCAATTAGATTCATTACCTAATTTGCCAGTTAATTTGGTTTCATTAGATTGCGGCGGAAACCAGATATTGCAATTACCTATTTTACCTAGTGCACTAACTGTCTTGAATTGTTATCGAAATAAATTGTCATCAATACCAGTTTTGCCTTCAACGCTGATCTACCTTAATTGTTCTGCTAATCCATTATTTAATTTACCAGTTTTACCATCTTCTTTATCAAGTCTTTATTGCTATGCCGATTCGTTAAGTGTTTTACCTGTGCTGCCCACAACATTAAAAACCTTGGATTGTAGCGACAATTTAATAAGTGCCTTGCCTTTATTACCAAATGGATTAGAAACGATAAATTGTAGAATAAATTTATTAACCACACTTCCAACCTTACCTGCTGCGCTTATTACATTAAATTGTAGCAATAATGATTTAATATCTTTGCCTAGTTTGCCAAGTTTGCTGGTACAATTATATTGCAATCATAATGATTTACCCGTATTGCCAAGTTTACCATTGTCGCTTACATATCTTGATTGTAGTTATAATTTAAGTCCATCTCTTCCACTTTTGCCAGCGTCACTTTTTTATTTAAATTATAGTGCTAACCCCATTACAACCTTACCGAGTTTACCTGTCAATTTAAGCATACTTGTTTGGAATGAGAACTTTATAAATATACTTCCAACCTTACCAAATTCGCTAAGGAAACTTTATTGTAATTACTCTGATATTGATTCTTTGCCAACACTACCTTCTTCACTTTCTTATTTAGAATGTAGAAATGATTCTTTAACTTTTCTTCCAGTATTGCCAGCCTTATTAGATTCGATCGATTTCAGCAATAATTTGATTACCACAATGCCTGTTTTGCCTTTAGGCTTAAAAACATTAAGATTCTACGGTAATCTAATCAGTACAGTACCTAATTTACCACTTAGTATTAAAGCGTTAGAATGTAGCGGAAATACTACACTCAATTGTCTACCCAAACTTTCATCTGAAATGAGATGGGTTCGCTTAGACAATACTGCCATTAATTGTTTGCCAAATTTCTTTTCGGTGACCGATACAGTATTAAGTTCATTAAGTATTTTTAGTATGCCTTTGTGCACACCGGCAAGTGCTTGTCCGTGTGCTTGGAATATAACAGGTAATGTTCATGTTGATACTGCAGTAAATTGTTATTTTGATAGTTTAAATCCTGGTCAGAGAGTAACTAATATAAAAGTGAATCTGTATAAGAATACCGTACTCACTGACAATATATTTTTAACTGCTGGTGGAGAGTACTCCTTTGATACAAATAATAATGATACATTAGATGTTGGGATCGATACAATTGGTCTGCCTTTTAAAGTCATATGTCCAACAACGTCACTTCATAATGTGATTCTTACACCAGTAGATTCAATGAAAACCAATATCAATTTTAGTGTTGAGTGTGATGGAATTGATGCCGGTGTTAATTCGATTATGGGGCGGTTTAGACCCGGCACGATTACGCATCTTGGCATCAAGGCAGGCAGTATGGCCGAATTTTACAATGTTCATTGTACAACACCTTATTCAGCAACAGTAACCACGGTGCTTGATGGTCCGGTACAATATTTAATGCCATCTACTTTAGCGCTCACACCATCTGCCGTTTCAGGAAATATGATCACATATAATGTGCCCGATATGTCGATCATTGATATTAATACAGCATTCGGCATTGATGTGAT
>DAOOQH010000042.1:0-17273 GCA_035388625.1 Chitinophagaceae bacterium
CAACACCGCCCTGTATGCCCAATTATGATTTAGGTGCTGCACCAGTTGGAGGCACCTGTTGGCCTTTAGCGAATTCAAATATTGCAATGCCATTAACTGAACTCATCATGTATCCAAACCCAGCCAGCACACAACTCACATTGGAGTTAAACAATTCATATCATAACAAAGCAAATTATTATGTATACAATGCCATTGGTCAATTTATTTTTGATGGAGAATTAAAATTGAATCAAAAATCAATTTTAGATATTTCAAATTTGGCTAATGGTATTTATTATATCAAGTGTGAAGGGATGAATAAGAAATTTGTGAAAGAGTAGGACAAATAAATACTTTTAAATCTATTTTTCATTTTTTGTAACACCAATCAAAACACCAAAATTGCCATCGGTTTGTATCCAATTTTCCTTAGGTAAATATGTTCTCGAAACAAGGCCATCAAGATATAAAGCATTTTTACATCCTAAATTTTTGAAGTATAAAGCAAAATCATAAAAATTAATTTCCTTCTTCGACATGACAAAAACGATTGTATTATCTGGTAAAATGCCAACACCATTTCTAATATTTAAATTTGTTGAACCTTCTTTAAATGCAGAATGAATTTTACCATCAATAACTAATAATGGTCCCGATTGTGTAGCATATTTAATTTTATGATTTGTATTTAGTTTCAAACTATTACAAATTATAGGTGAATTGTCTGAAGTAATATAAAAGAGACCATTTGGTTTCAAATAAAAATTGCCTATTCCACTTGTTGTGGCTAATGGAGATATCACTTTAAAATCTTCAATAAATAATCCCTGTGGTGAATGATCGGGCTTATACATACCGCCATTCATTGCAAATTCAAGGCGCTTATTTTTTTTACCTAACCATGATTTTAAATTATTGATACTTCCCAATATTTCATGCTTATCATCTTTCCAATAAAACTTTAATTCTTGTTTATTACAATCGACATAATAGGTTATAAAGCGATCATCTTTTTGAGAGAAAGCAAAAAAGAATAATAAAGTAATTATTGAAATACTGAAGACTAAAAATACTTTATACTTATTCAATAATGTTTGCATAAAATGATTGATGAGAATGGGGCAAATTAATTTTCCTTTCGCACCAAATTTAAATTACTTACAGGTGCAACAACCAATGGATATTTTTCAACGGTTACATAAGATGAATCCAAGCCAAAACCTTTTTCTTCGCTTAACGAGAATTTTTTAAGTAAGAAATAGAAACGCATAATTAATCTCTCAAATAATGGCAAATCATTATCATGTGAAAGGAATTTTTCCATCACAATAAATTGCCAATCACCCGCAACTTTATTTTTTTGTAACGAAGTATATCTGCTCGTAATATTTACTTCTTTGTTTTTTACCATATCATCAACAACTTTTCTAAACATTAAATTAATGCGTTGTTCTTCTCTAAATCCTAATCTAAATTCAATGCGAATTATTTCGTTTGGAATAATCGTTTCAACAATATATTCTGTTTTATAAGGTTCATCAACAACGTCAACATGAATAAACCAATAAATATCAGCACGTTTTGGTTTCTTGTTTAGTATTGAATAAATAATTTTATGTTCAATTTCTTTCGGATTATTTGCACTCGATAAATAAACTAAATGTGTAGCATATTTAGGAATACTTAAATCATTACTCAATTCTTGAAGTTGATGAATATAATCTTCCATTCGAACAAATTCAACATAGCGATTTTTAATTTTACGCGATTTAAACCAAACATACATGATGCAAAACATAAGTCCAGCCACAACAAAAGTTGCATAACCACCATGGGGGAATTTAATGATATTGGCTGCAAGAAATGCCGTTTCAATAATTAAATAAATAATAAGAAACGCGTAGATCATACTTTTATTTACTCTCTTAATCACCATAAAATTGGTAAACAAAATAGTGCTCATCAACATCGTTAAAATAATGGCTAAACCATAAGCAGCCTCCATATTAGATGAAGATCTAAAAAACAAAACAACTAAAACACATCCTATATACATGAAAGTATTCATCCCAGGAATATAAATTTGACCTTTTGCATCTGAAGGGAAATTAATTTTCATTTTTGGCCAAAGATTTAATCGAGTTGCTTCACTAATCAAGGTAAACGAACCTGATATCATAGCCTGTGAAGCAATAATAGCCGCCATGGTTGCAATTATAACCCCAGGTAAAATAAACCAAGTTGGCATCAAATCATAAAACGCATTAATACCCATTTTTTCAACATTCACCTTGCTTAGTAATAAACCATTTCTGTTCGCAAGTAGATATGCTCCTTGTCCGAAATAATTAAGCAATAAACAAAGCTTTACATAAATCCATGAAATTCGAATATTGGGTTTGCCACAATGACCTAGATCAGAATATAAAGCTTCGGCACCTGTTGTACAAAGAAAAACAGCACCCAGTAACCAAAACCCACCTGGGTATTTAACCAAAAACTCAATGGCATGAATAGGATTTAAGGCCGAAAATATATGCCAATCTTGACTCAAATTTGTTAAACCTAAAATTGCCAACATCGTAAACCAAATAAACATGAGTGGGCCAAATAATTTTCCGATAGATTGGGTACCAAATTGTTGCATGAAGAAAAATAAACTGATGATGATAAGCACTATACTTACAATTGTACCTTCATGCAAATCATGTAGTGGCTTTAGTTCTTTTAAACCTTCAATAGCTGAGGTAATTGAAATGGGGGGTGTAATGATGCCATCAGCCAATAGTGCTGCACCACCTATCATTGCAGGAATAACAAGCCATTTTTTTCGCCTACGAACCAAGGCATACAAAGCAAATGTGCCTCCTTCACCTTTGTTATCAGCATTCAAAATCAACCAAACGTATTTTACGGTTGTTTGCAAAGTAATGGTCCATAAAATACATGATAAACTTCCAATGATTAGTGCCTCGTCAATAATTCTTCCTTTTGTAATGGCATTAAATACATAAAGTGGTGAGGTGCCTATATCTCCAAAAATAATTCCAAAAGCAATAAGAACGCCAGCAGCAGAAGCTTTGTTAAGGTTTAAATGTGATCCCACTCGTAAAATTTTGAAGGGCAAAGATAGAATAATTGCCTATGCAAATCATATATTTTGATGAATGTTTCAAGGCTTGTTCACGCAAATCAATCTAAAATATTGAGTAGCCTTAAAATGCAAAGAAAAGTTAAACTAATTCTCTAAAACATGCTTTAACACAAGGTTTTATTTTGACACCTTTAATTTGTTGAAAAATTATAAATCATGAAAACAAGAATGCTTATCTGCCTAGCCATTGTATTTGTTTCTTTACAATCATTCGCTCAAGGCAAAACCAAAGGATTTTATATCAATCCAAATTTATCGTTTAGTTCAGGTTATGGTTATTACCTCAATAAGAAAGTCAATTTCTCGCCGCAACTCAGTGTTGGGTATTTATGGGGGAATACTAACCGACATAATTTTTCTCTCACCACCTTACAAGTAAGAGGCAATCGAAATTCAAATGCATTTGGAATTGGTTTGAAATATAATTATGATATTCTTTTATATCGTCAAAAACGTTTAAGTTTATTTGTCTCCCCATTTGTAAAAGTAAATTCAAATTTTACCTATTCTAAGTATGCGAATTCTGCTTCTACATATAAAAACAGAACGCATAATTATCAAATTCAAATGGGTGTAAGTCCCACAATAGAATATAAACTAGGTAAGCGAGTTGATTTTGTAATGAGTACGCCCATTAACGCAATATCATTATATAAATCAAAATCAACTTCAATCAATAATGATGTCAAGGTTTCAAATGAATGGTCAGGTTTTCAAACTCGACCTTCTGTAGAGGCAAATTTGGGTATTCGAATCAATCTCTTTAAGAAAAAATAGGGAGTTTGTTTTTAGTAGTCGTTTTGATGAATAAACGTGGCATCTTCGGATGTCGCGTTTTTTTTTTACTTTTATGCCTTCGTGAAATTCATTCAACATATCATCTTCATTTTTATTTTACTTTCAGCAGCTTGCGGAATACCCAATTCTGATAAAAAAATATTCAGAATGAACCAAGTACAAAATGTTGAAACCTTAGATCCTGCTTTTGCAAAAAATCAATACATCATGTGGCATGTCAATCAAACTTATAATCGCTTGATTGAATTTGATGAAAACATGAATCCACAACCTTCTCTCGCTAAATCATGGAAAATTTCAACAGACCGATTAACCTATACTTTTATTTTAAGAGATGATGTATTTTTTCACGACAATGAAGCCTTTATAAATGGCAAAGGTCGTAAAATGGTGGCCACTGATATTGTTTATAGTTTCGAGAGAATTATTGATGAAAAAACGGCTTCATCTGGTGCTTGGATATTTAATGATCGTGTTGATTCTGTTCAACCATTTGTTGCCATCAATGATAGCACTTTTGAATTGCATTTACTACGCCCTTTTAATCCGATGTTAGGTATTTTAAGTATGCAGTATTGCTCAATTGTACCGAAAGAAGTAGTAGAAAAATGGGGTAAAGATTTTAGATCTCATCCTTGTGGAACCGGCCCCTTTGTATTTCAAGATTGGGAAGAAGCTGTTGCGGTTACTTATCGTAAAAATGAAAATTATTGGGAACGCGACAGTGATGGAAATCGCCTGCCTTATATTGATGGTATAAAATTTTCGCAAGTCGATAGCAAGGCTACTGAGTTTTTATTATTTATGCAAGGCGATATTGATTTCATGAATAGTATTGATGCTGTTTTTAAAGATCAAATTTTAAGTAAAAAAGGAGAATTAAAAGAGGAATTTAAATCTCAATTTAGATTGCAAAAACACGCTTATTTAAACGTTGAGTACCTTGGTATTTTGCAAGATGAAACGAAGAGCACAGAAAAAATTTTATTAAATAAAAAGATTCGTCAAGCCATTAATTATGGGTTCGATAGAAAAAAGATGATTACTTATATCAGAAACAATATTGGAATACCTGCCAATGCTGGTATGATTCCAATTAGTTTAAAAGGTTATGATAGCAGTCTAGTCAAGGGATATTCATATCAACCTGAAAAGGCGAAACAGCTTATAGATGAAGTTAAACGTGAACTGGGTAGTATACCAACTATCACTTTGCTATCAAACGATAATTATTCGGATCGATGCACGTTTATTGCCTCACAATTAAAAGAAATAGGACTCGATATTAAAATAGAAATTATGCAACCGTCTCTTTTAAGAGAACAAATGAGTAATTCAAATGCTAATTTTTTTTGGGCCACTTGGATAGCCGATTATCCTGATGCCGAATGTTATCTAACCATGTTTTATGGCAACAATACAGCACCACCAAATTATACTCGTTTTAAAAATGCTCAATACGATCAATTATACGAACAATGTTTAGTTGAAAGTGACGAAAAAAGAAAAATTGAATTGTTTCAAGCAATGGATAAAATTATTATTGAAGAAGCACCATGTGTTCCTCTTTTTTATGATGAGGTGATGCATTTTGTTCAAAATAGAGTTCAGAATTTTAATACCAATAGCTCAAATTTAATCGACCTGAAACGTGTGAAACTTGAATAATGTAATTCAATTATAATTAACGAAGAGGATGTTTTTAAAAATTAGTTGAAGGCTCTTTGTTTAATTTTTCAAACCACTCAATTCAAGAATAAAAACTTTAATTTCATCCAATAAATTCTGAACAACTGGTAGCGTCGGATCTGAATAGGTTGCAAAATTTTTCTCACGATCTTTCTCCGCCAATTTTAATGGATGGTTCATTCCTTTAATAATTTTGATTTTAGCTTTCTTATTTGCTTCTGCCAATTGAAGCGCATTCGCCACCTCTACTTGAATATCATTCTCTCCTTGTAAAATTAAAATTGGCATATTTAATTTTTTGATTTCAACGGATGGATCATACTTCATCCAATTAATCATATAGGGTTGTATGCTTTCACGAAATAAAGAAGCAAGTGCCGGGTCAGAATTCGTAAGCTGAACGCCACTTTTAAGTGTATCAAGGTAAAGACAGGATTTTATATAATAAGCCGAATCTGGAATGGCAGTCTTTAATTGAAGTTTTAATATTTCATCAATTGACTTGCCAGCACCTGCAATAGAGATATAAGCGTCGACCTTGGTTTTTTGACTGGCAATCATGCCTATTAATGAGCCTTCGCTATGGCCCGCAATAATCAATTTTGAAAATCGTTTATCGGCTTTTAAAAGGTTGATCCATAATATCGCATCATCAACAAAATCATCAAATCGAAGGTCACCCTCACTCATCATAAATACACTTTCTCCAACACCTCGTTTATCATATCGTAAGGTTGCAATGCCATGTTCTGCAAGATTTTCAGCTACTTGTTTATATGCATTGCTTTTCATTGAAGGTTGATTGCAATCACGATCTGTTTGCCCCGAGCCCGCAATGATTAATACAATTGGACAAGCTTTTTTTGTATCTGGTAAAGTAAGTGTACCATAGAGTTTATTTGTGTCTATTGCAACAGACATATTTATTTCCTTAAACGTCAATTTGTTTTGAGCAAATGATTGAACGTTCATGCATAAAAAGGTAATGCAAACAATAAAATTTAAAAGTAGTCGATTCATGATCTTATTTTTTCATTGCAGATTCTATCTCTTCAGTGGTAATTGGCATCGCTTTAAATAAATCATGATTGCCATTTTTTGTCACCCAAAAATTATTTTCAATTCGAATACCTATTTTTTCTTCCTCAACATAAATACCAGGTTCAATTGTAAAAACCATGCCTTCTTTTATGGGTGTATTTCGTGTTCCAATATCATGTACATCTAAACCTAAATGATGTCCTAAACCATGATAAAAATATTTTCTACATGCTCGATTATCTGGCGATTCATTTTTAATATCAGTTTGTTTTAATAAACCAATTTTTAAAAGTTGTTTATTCATTTCTACTTCAGCACTTGCTGTGATATCGAGCCAAGTTTTACCTGGTTTTAGTAATTTTTTTGCATGTAAATGAACTGCTAAACAAGCATCGTAAATTTCTTTCTGACGCTTTGTGTATTTACCATTAACGGGAATGGTTCGTGTTAAATCTGCACAATAATTTCCGTATTCAGCACCAAAGTCCATCAAAATTAATTCGCCACTTTTACATTCCTGATTGTTTTCAACATAGTGTAAAATTCTTGCTCTGTCGCCACTGGCTAAAATACAACCATAAGCATGGCGTGTGGCTCTGTTTCGTATAAACTCATGTGTAATTTCGGCTTCAATTTCATGTTCCATTACACCGGGCTTAATAAATTTACAAACACGCAATAGGGCTTTATGTGTTATATCAACAGCTTGTTGTAAAACTTCAACCTCATATTTCGATTTAATCGCCCTTAATTCTTTTGTGATGACTGCAGCACGTTCATATTTATGCAAAGGATAGCGTTTCATAAAGTCGCTCACATACAATAAATCTAATCGAGGAATTGTAGTATCTAATCTATCATTTTCATTTGTATCAAGATAAATATGTTCAGCATGATGAACCCAAGCTTGTAACAAAGCGTCAAGCTGATCTAAATAAATGACTGTTTTTATACCGGAAATGGCACTCGCTTCTTCTTTCGTATGTTTATGACCTTCCCATTTTTCTAATACCTCATTCGGTCGAAGTATCACTAATACCTCACGATAAGTTTTATCAAGATTATCTGGATACAAAATCACCATTGTTTTTTCTTGTACAATGCCTGATAACCAAACCACTTCTGAATTTTGTTTCAAATGATATTGAGCATCGCCATTTTCGGGCAAATTTGGATGTGCATGAAAAATAGCAATTGAATTCGATTTCATTTTTTTAATGAATCGATCTCTATTGGTTGAAAATATCTTGGTATCTAAAGTATGGTATTTCATAATTAAAAAATTGAGACACGAAATTAGGTAATCTTTTTTGTTTTTTTTTAAGTGATTAAGAATAGGTATAAATACTTTTATTCTTATAATTTCAAGCTTATTCTTGATGCATGATGAAGTCTAGTTGGCTTTGCAAATTTCCATTTTAAAATTTTTCAACTTCATTTCTCTTTTGCCAATATTCCAAATACTCAACTTTATCTTATCACCCAATTGTATTTTTTGGGGTATAGGAATATAAAAGTAAACTTCTCCCCATTCGTTAATTATCATATTACCAAAATGAATGGGTCTATCGGGTGTAGAAAACAATTTTCCTATTTTGTTATTTATTTTTACTCCTTGCCATAAGCTCGATTCATCATTATGTTTTATTTCAAAAACCATTAAACTATTTCGATACATATCTGGTGGGCCTTCCGGCATATAAAAGTTTCCTGAGCACTTGATATGAGTACCTAACTGATCTATCTCTTTTGTATAATTCACTTCTATACCTGCGGTTGAAAATTCTTCTCCTTCATGAATGATATAATATTTTTCTCTAGCATCAACTGAATTGGTTGAATCAAACAACCCTAATAATTTCAATGTTTGCATCCGATGCGTATCGGGTTGGCTAATGCCAATATCTGCAACAACCAAGTCTTTATAATCAAGTTTAGTTTTAAACAAAGTATTGAAAGCAAATTGAAAATTTGTATTTTCAGACCATAAATCGCCGCGAGCTACTTGATAGCTAAATGAAAGATTCACACTTACTAGAATTAAAATAGCCAATGCTGAAATTGTTTTAAATAGAATATTCCTTTGAGATAAATAGAAAAGAAATGAAGCAAGCGGCAAGGCAAGTAATGGATACAAATGTATCATGGGTCTTGAGCCCAAACCATTGATATAACTATAACACCACCACGAATAAATGATATAGATATAAAGTGGAAGGATGATTATAATTGAAAGCGTGAAAGGTTTTATTTTTTTATAAAATAAAATGCCGACTAACGCAAATATCATAACAGGTGAATAGGCAAGCCATCCATTTGAGTAGCCAAATAAACCTTCAATTATTTTAGGTGATAACCAATTAAAAGATTGATCAAGATAACTATTATAAATAAAATGACCTGTATATATTTTCCAGAAAATGAGTTGAGGAAGAATAGGAATGATGAATGAAACGATTGTTAAAATAAGTCCTCGATAATTAGTTTCGATCCATTTTATTTTATTCTGAAAACTTGTTTTATCAAACACGTTATAAAGAAGGGGTATCAATACACATATGATATCTGATGGCCGAACAACCGTAATAAATCCACAAACGATACCTATCAGTAAAAAATATAAATTACGTGGTTGAGTATGGATTTTTATCGATAAATAAATAAGAAGTGAATAAAGAAAAAATAGAGGAATATGCGACATGCCCGATTGATAGATGGTAAACCAAAATAAATTAGTTCCTATATAAATAATGGCAAGACTTATAATTGAAATAGTAGATGAAAAGATAGTCCTCAACGATTTATACAAAAAAAGCAGACCAAGAATAGCATAAAATAATGATGAAATTTTTATTAAATACTGATAGGTGTTTGAATAGCCATTAGCCGGTAGACCCTGAAATTTTTCATAGGCATGAGCAATTGCAAAAAAAGGAAGTTCTGTTAATGCAATGCCATAAGTATATTGATTGATATAATATCCTTTCGGACTTCTTTTGCTTCCTTTTACATAGTCGTTTGCATAATCGAATATAGATTGTTGGATATTTTTATCCGTTGGTAATATCTCAATCGATTTAAAATTATGGTAAATAAAGGCAGAAGGTAAATAGGAATAATACCCTAAAGCATCGCCATAAAAAGTAGATGATTTTTTTCCATGATCGACATAAAAAATAAAACTAATTAAAATGGCTATTAAAATGATTGCACCATTCAGGAAATAAATTTTTGAAATCTTCATCATTATATACCCGATCTTTTACATGGCATTTTATTGAATTGAAAATGTTGAGTTGTCATTGAATGCAATTATAATTCATCTAAATCTCAACAACAAATCATGATCTATTTAAAACAAATTTTAATGAAGCCCAATCCGTTTCTGCTTCAACCAAACTACAAATGCCATTGGTATACGAATAATAAGTTTTATTGCCATTGGGTAAATCAAGCATATATCTTCTGAGACCTGCTTTTTTAATCGGAATCATTTGTTGAAATTTTTCAGAAAATACATAAGGGATATTCAAAGGTTCAACATAATACAAATTCGCAGTTGTTAAATTGATTGCTTGCTTAATAGTTTTTTTCTCATTATCCTTATTGGTCATATTGTAAAATTTCCCATTCCAAGTTGAATAATTGTCAACCTTCACCTTGCCATTTAACGTTCTGTATAATTGTGCTTGCAACATATGAGATCCTTTAAATATAACCTTCATTCTATCATATACTTCAATGCTAATAAGAAAAGTTAATTTGACATTCGATTCAAAAAAGTATTCGGTCATATCATTTGTTTTAATTCTATCAATATGAATTCGACCAATAGGTTTATTATCCTTCATCACTGAATACGAAAGTGATTCAGAGTGCGCGTTTGATTGAAATGATATCAAAAGAAGGAATAAACTTCCAAGAATTGTAATAGATAAATTATAAATCCGTAACATAAAATAAAATATAAATGATGCAGTAAAATCTGCTATGAACAATAGAATAACGGAGTTCTTGATTTTTTATTGAACTCTAAATGTAAGACAACTAAATTGAATTTTACCCTTGCTAATTATTTTTCATGTTAATAAGGGTAAACTGAAAAGAGATTGTCATACAATAAAAATTTATTATGATTCCTAAAATCTCTTTGTTATTTCTAATCATTCTATTCTCATTAACTAAGCTCAAAGCTCAAACCTATACTCAAACTATTAGAGGTCGAGTTGTAGAAAAACAATTACTCAAACCTATAATAGGTGCAACAGTTCAAATTGTTGGATTGTCATTAGGAGATAAAACGGATGAAGAAGGAAATTTTGTAATTCAATTTGTGCCCATTGGTAATCAATCAATTTTAGTAACCAGTATTGGATTTAAAGAAAATTTAATTTCAAATATTGAGATCAATTCTGCAAAGGAATTGATATTGACAATATTATTAGATGAAAAAATAAATACTACCAAAGAAATTATTATTAAAGGAGCAAGTCGAAAAAATAAACCAGTCAATGAATTGAGTATGGTAAGTGCACGTGCTTTCACTGTTGAAGAAACGCAGAAATATGCTGCTGCGATTAATGATCCAGCCAGAATGGCAACAAATTTTGCAGGTGTATTGGCAGGTGATGATGGGAATAATCAAATTGTAATTCGTGGTAATTCACCTTCAGGTTTGTTATGGCGGATGGAAGGTATTGATGTACCTAACCCAAATCATTTTGCCGCAGCTGGAAGTAGTGGAGGGGGGGTCTCTATTTTAAGTACACAACTCTTAGCAAACTCTGATTTTTTAACAGGCGCGTTTTCATCTGAATATGGAAATGCTTTAAGTGGTGTATTTGATTTAAAATTAAGAAAAGGCAATGATGAAAAACGAGAGTATGCAATTCAAGCGGGTGTATTAGGAATTAATTTAGCTGCTGAAGGTCCATTCTCTAAAAAATATAAGGGCTCTTATTTAATTAATTATCGGTATTCAACACTCAGTATTTTGTCAAAGATGAATTTAGATCTTGGTGATGCCGTTACCAATTTTCAAGATTTGTCGTATACTATCTTTTTACCTACTAAAAAATTGGGTGATTTTAATTTGTTTAGTTTTGGAGGATTGAGTGATCAAACGTATGCATTAAAAAAAGATAGTTCGAAATGGGAAACCGAATTTGATCGTTATAGCGGAAGGTTTGCTTCTAATACTGGTATGTGGGGTGTTACGCATAGTATTAATCTTGGAAAAAAATCCTTGCTCAAATCTGCTCTTGGATATTCTATAACAAATAATACAGATGAGCAAAATTATGTACAAGGCGATTATAGTGTTATCAAAGCTTATAATCAAAAATATATCACTAATAAATTAACCTTTACATCTACACTCAATCATCGATTTAATGCAAGATTATTTTTACGTTCTGGAATGATTGGTAGCTTAATTCATTTCAATTTTAATGAAGAAGGAAGAGTAGCACTCACTGATCCTTTGATTACTATGGTGAACACTAAAAAGTCAACACAAACAGTTCAAGCCTATTCACATTTACAGTATAAAATAAGTGAAAATATAACGTTCAATGGCGGGTTACATTATATCCACCTTCTATATAATCATACAAATTCGGTTGAACCAAGAGCCTCTATCAAATGGGATATTTCTAAGAAACAAAGCCTGGCCTTTGGTTATGGTAAGCATAGCCAAATTCAATCATATGGAATTTATTTTGCTATGGCTTCAAACGCAAATGGTGAGTCTTATTATCCAAACAAAAATTTAGGACTTACAAAAGCAAATCATTTTATCGTTTCGCATAATTATAGTTTGAATAAAAATTTAAAAATCAAAACAGAAGTTTATTATCAAGCTTTATATAATGTGCCAGTTAGTTTATCAACACTAAACACGTTCTCCGCATTAAATACACAATTTGATTATATACGAGAGCCATTGTCAAACAAAGGCAAAGGAAGAAATTATGGATTAGAAGTATCCATCGAAAAATATTTAAGTAACCATTTATATTATGCATTCAGTTCATCGTGGTATCAATCAAAATATACAGCATCTAATAATAAAGAATACAATACCCGATATAATGGAAATCAAATTATTAATTTAAATGCAGGTAAAGATTTTGTTTCAAAAAATAAACGAAGAGCCTTAGGTATTGGAGGCCGATTTGTTTATGCTGGTGGATATCGAACTACGCCAATTGATTTGGTGAGTTCGCAACAAAAAGGAGAAACCATTTATTATCAAAATCAAGCCTATACCAATCAGTTACCTTATTATTTGCGTGGTGATATCCGTATTAGTATGAAGTGGAATAGAAAGAAAGTTACAAGCACTTTATCAATTGATATTCAAAATGTGAGTAATCGTAAAAATGTATATGATCATTTTTATGATGTAAAATCAAATTCAATAAAAACATATTATCAAACCGGATTGATTCCTGTCTTAAATTATAAATTAGAGTTTTAAACTGAATCCATTGAAAAGTGTAAACTGTTTTGAAGATGCGTCGGCTTAAGAAATTTTGATCTGTTTTAAGTTGTGTATATAAAATAGCCTTACATTTACTGTTCAAAAAAATTAAAAAATGTTAGAACAATTATTTAGTCTTATCAAAAATGAGTCTCAAAATGAAATCATTAATAATCCAGTTATTCCAAATGAACAAAATAATCATGCAGTTGGTTTAGCAACCGATTCAATTTTTAGTGGTTTACAAGGTGCGTTGGCAAATGGTGGATTGAAAGATGTTTTGGGTATGTTTACAGGAGGTGGTAATACCTCAAGTAATAACCCAATTGTTGGGGGTATTATCAATAATTTTGTTGGAAGTTTGATGCAAAAATTTGGAATTGATAGTCCGATGGCTACCAGTATCGCTTCATCATTGATTCCTTCTATTATTGGAAAAATGGTAAACAAAACAAATGACCCAAATGATAATGGCTTTGATATCAATGGTATCATTGGTGCCTTAACAGGAAGTAATGCATCGCAAGGTGGAGGTGTTCAATTACCAGGCGTTCAAAATGCGCAAGAAGGTGGAATTGATTTTGGCGGAATTCTAAAAACCTTAACCAGTGGCGGTTTAGATAGCAATAAAGATGGTTCAATTGGCATTGACGATTTAGCCGGAATGATTGGAAAAGTGACAAGCGGTGCACAACAACAAAATCAACAACAACAACCTTCAGGTGGAGGTGGAATCATGGATCTTTTGAAAGGATTTATGAATTAATATTATTTTACAGAATCCTCTCAAATACATGGGAGGATTCTTCATTTTTTTAAAATCAATCACATGAAAGTAATTAGCCTACTACTTATTATTCTTCATCTTTCTCTTTTCACATTTTCGCAATCATACACTAAAAAAACCCCTGAGGAAAAAGCGAAAAAATACACTGCTGAAATGGCGGCCATTATTCAGTTAGAGAAAGAGCAAGAAGAAAAAATTTATTTAATCAATGTTCAAGTTTCGAAACAGTTTGACTCATTGTATGCCAGCAAGCCAGAAAAAGATATCCTTCGTTCAAGTACGATTTCTATTTTAAAGGATAGAGATATTGAATATCGCAAGGTATTGTCAAACGAACAATTCCTTCGCTTTGATGATGTTCAACGTGAAAAACGAGAGAAAAAATATAAGGAGAAACTTGAAAAGGAGAAATTAGAGCAAGGTTCTAAACCACAAAATTAGAAGATGGGGGTTTTAAACTAGATTTTAAAGACAGAATTAAAATTATTTCTTCTTAATAAATTGAGATAAAAACAAATCAATTGCTGATACCATAGACGGTGCGTTAGGCATGGGTGCTTTAATGTCTAAATTAAGACCAGCATCTTCTGCAGCTTTTGTAGTAATAGGGCCGAAAGCACCTAATACAGTTCCATTTTGTGAAAATTTTGGTTGATTTTCAAAAAGTGATTTAACGCCACCTGGTGTAAAAAACACAATCATATCATGTGCTTTGTCTAAAATGCTTTTTACATCGTTACACACTGTTTTGTATAATACAACTTCTGTATATTCAAGTTTATTTTTTTGCAAACAATCAAGAATTTCGTTTCTACAAATATCATTGACTGGAACAAGATACTTTTCTTTTGATTTATGTTTTGCGATAACATCGAGCATACTTGTAACCGTGCCATCTAAGCCATAAAATATCTTTCTTTTTCTATAAACGATAAATTTTTGAAGATAAAGCGCAATCGATTCTGTGATACAGAAATACTTCATCTCAGGAGAGATTTTTATTTTTAGCTCATCACAAATTCTAAAAAAGTGATCAATGGCATTTCTACTATTAAAAATAACAGCTGTTAATGCAGTAATATCTACCTTTTGTAATCTAAAATCCTTTGCCGAAACACCTTCAACTAGTATAAAAGGACAAAAATCTAAAACGATATTATACTTTTTCTCAAGCTGAAAATAAGGCGACTTGTCAGATTCGGGGCGAGGTTGCGTTATCAATACGGTCTTAACAGATTTTGTAGACGCAATAGACTTGGCACTTGCCTTGGGTTTTGCAACCTCTTTTACTGTTTTAGCAACGCTAGGTTTCGATTTCTCAGAAACTGTTTTTTCTACGGTTTTCACTGTAGATTCTTTCTTTTTTACAACTTTATTCATATTTTGTCAAAAAGTAGTGTTTATTTAAACAATCTTAGCCTAAATTTTTTACCTGACTAACTTTATCAGAATTAAAATAGGAATCACTTCCAAGGCGCAAAGGTACAATAAAAAATGTATAAAACTTATTCTGAACAAGTTTCTTAACACAGGTATATTTCTTAAGTAGCTATAAATGAACATGAGAAGAAACAAAATGGAGGCAATTACCAACAAAGTTGATTGTAAATTTTTTCCAGCAATCATCATCAAAATACAGAGTGGAAATAACATGAGACCTAAAAATTCATTCACTAATTTATTATTAAACAAATAGGTTTGAACCATTTCTCCTTGATTAAATATCCATCCAATAATACGAATGATACCAATTCGAAGTCCAAAGAGCACAATAACAAATAAGGTACATAATGCGTAGTTTAAATACCAGAAATTTGTGAGATATAGCGTGGTGTTTCTGATAATAAGGAGATAAACAATATAGCCAACACTTAAAAAAAAGATGAGGTAAAACCAAATAGATGCTCGATTGTCATTTTCTAATTGATCTTTAATATGTCTTTTAGATATATTTAAACTTGTAAATATTTGAAATAAGTTTGAGAAGTATTTTGGGAATATAAGTCGAGCCAACGAAAAAATAAATAGTAAAATAATGGCTAAAAAAAAGAACCCACTTTTATTTTCACTTATTCTTGTCTTTGGTAGTCCTTTTTCACTTACCATACTAGGTTTTATCATAGGATGAAGCGCCAAAATACTTTGAAATTGAGTATCTAAACTATAATATAAGTGATTGCTTGTTGTATCATCTAAACCAATAATACTGCCTGCCTTGATTTGAAAGCCATTTAAAAAAAAGAAACAAAATACAATATAAATGGTCTTTAAATACATGGGTAAAGTGCGCAAATGTATTCATTTACACTATGATATAATTTAAAACTAGTTCACACAGGTGTTAGTAATTCAAGATTGAATTTTCTTCTTTTAAAATAAAGGGCTGCAAGTCCGTAATAAGTGTTCAAGTTTGAGGCTTTCAAAGTCTTGAAATTCGGGAGTTGACTGAAGTCAATGATTGCTTTTTGAGTCAAGTATAGAAGAGAAATTGGATAATATCATCGCAATTATCGAATTAAAGTAATATTACCTGTAAATGTTTTACTTATATTATTATTAAATTTAGCATTGATAATATAAACAAATACACCAAATGGTTGATCAATGCCATTATACTTTCCATCCCAACCACGTCCATCAATTTTGTCGGTGGTAAAAATATTTTCGCCCCACCGATTATAGATATCCATTGTAAATGAACTTAATCCACTTGATAATAATTCTCTTGGGAGGAAATAATCATTACGACCATCGCCATTAGGTGAAAAAGAATTTGGGATATTAAGATAACAATCTCTTTTAATCCAAATACTATCGGTTGTTGAACATGTACTGTTAGCTGTTGTGGCCATTGCCCAATATCTACCTGGTTCTGTAACGCTAATTGAATTGGTTGTTTCACCTGTATTCCAAAGATAAATTGCGCTTGGATTATTGATATCTGCTAATAGTATGGATGATGTTATACCTGGGCATATCATAGTATCTTTTCCTAAATTTATATTAGGATATGGCTTTACCTCAATAGGAATTGAAAATTGACTCGGTGCGCATTTTAAATTAGTACCTGTTAAGGTTACGGTATAAAGCCCGGCCATATCATAGGTATGCGTTAAATCACTAACATTGGAAATGATAAGTCCATCACCAAAGTCCCAAGTGGTAGATTGTGTAAAGATATTCATACTATCATTAAAGAAAATTGGATCACCTAAACATACAATTGAATCTGAAACCTCAAAAGTAACAAAAGGTGCATCTTGTATATGAACAAAATGGCTAAATGAATCTGAACAGCCAATGGTATCAGTCAACTTAAGTTGAATAGTATAATTTCC
>DAOOQH010000043.1:0-4449 GCA_035388625.1 Chitinophagaceae bacterium
GGATTTACTTCATTGGTTTTTTGGTACTACATCGGTACGCTTAAAAAATTATTTAAATGAGATGATAGATAAAACATCCATTCATTATTTACAATGGTCGCTCAATCAAATTTTAAATTGGAATCAAATCAATAAACCTAGAAATGTGCTTCATATTCATGGAGAAAAAGATAAATTATTTCCAACAACATTTTGTAAACCTGATTATACGATTTCAAAGGGCGGTCATTTTATGATTGTTACGCATGCAAATCAAATTAGCGAAATCATAAATCATTCTCTTCATTCAATATAAAAATTACTTTTGTCAAATTAAATATTTTCTATGCGTTCAGTTTTCTTTTTAGTTGTCTTTGTTATTTCTTCACTACAAGTATTTTCTCAAATTGATAGTCTAGAAATTAAAGTAGGTCAAATGATTATGGTGGGTATGCCTGGTACCAGTGTAAATGATAATTCATCAATTTTAAAGGAAATAAAAAAAGGTCATATCGGTGGTATTTTATTATATGAGTATAATTTAAATCCCATTCAAACAAAAGCTAATCTTTCGAAATTAACTTCATCTCTTCAAGAGGCTGCACCTATATCTTTACTTATATCAATTGATCAGGAAGGTGGACAAGTGAATCGATTAAAAACAAAATATGGTTTCAAACCGATGCCATCTGCCAAATCTATTGGAGATAAAAATAGAGATGAATACACTGATTCAGTTGGAACTATCATTGCATCTGCTCTTATGAATTGTGGTATAAATTTAAATTACGCACCTGTATTAGATCTTCATAATCCTGTTTGTCCGGTTTTAGGAAAGCGTCAAAGATGTTATTCATCCAATCCTGATCGTGTTGCACATCATGCAGCACTCACTATCGAAGCGCATCATAACCAAGGTGTGAAAACGGTTGTAAAACATTTTCCAGGTCACGGAAATAGCTTAGCCGATTCGCATTTAGGAATGGCTGATGTAACAAAGGTTTGGAAAAAAATAGAATTAAAACCTTATCAATTGCTCATTGGCGAAGGCGTAGTAGATGCTGTAATGACAGCTCATATTGTTAATCGTAAATTAGATAGTACAAGTTTACCGGCTACCTTATCAAAACAAATAGTAACTGGTATACTTCGAAATGAACTTGGATTTAATGGCGTTGTTATTAGTGATGATATGCAAATGCATGCCATTAGTAGTTATTATGGTTTCGAAGAAAGTATTAAGAAGTGTATCAATGCGGGTGTTGATATTTTAATGTTTAGTAACAATATTAAAGGAGCAACAAATTATGAACCTGCTAATATTCATGCTACTATTTTAAGACTAGTGAAAAGCGGTGAAATTTCAATTGACCGAATTAATGAAAGTTATCAACGGATTATGTCTATGAAAAGAACACGATAAATCCCAATGATATCAATCTTGGCAAGTAACTATTTACTATTTTCTTGATCTCACATCTTCATAAACCAATTGTTGAAAACTCATTGCCTTATCATTATATAAATTAATAAGCGTTGTATCTTTTAACTCATGAATAATATTTGTTTTGGCCATTTGATGTGAAGCCGCATAACCTTCATGATTTACATAACCAGCTCCTCCAAAAAAAACATAATAGGCACTTGAAGGCGTTGAAGGATTTAACATATTTCGCGACCAAGGATATCTTGTTGATGGAATTTTCATTTGATGTAAAACAGTGGATGTGATATCAAGTTGCGAAACGATTTTATCCCAGGTTTTTCCATTCCATTCATTTTTTAACGCACCACCTAAAAAGAGTAAAGGAATATGTTGTCTCATTGGTGATGAAACATTCCATTGTTTAATACTATTATGACTATGATCGGCTACAACTATAAATAAAGTATTTTTATACCAAGCTTGTTTTTTTGCTTCTTTAAAAAATTTACCAAGATGTAGATCGCTATAATGTACTGATTCAGTATATTTTTTTTCAACATCATCTTTGGTCGATTGCCATCCATCACTTGATTTAAAGTCGTAAGGCATATGCGTACTGGTTGTAAAATAGCCTTGTAAAAAGGGCGGTTTTCTTTTATTTAAAATACTGAGTAATTCTTGAAAAGTATATTCATCATGTACACCTAATTTACCTTCAGGATATTTTCTTAAATCATAGACTTCTTTGAGGTCTGTAAATTTTTTTTCAAGTAAATATCCTCTCAAGTTTCCATAAACTAATTCACCTCCAAATAAAAATGATGATGCATATTGATAAGGTAATAAGTCTTCACTTATACAAGGCAAATTAGGCACTTTTGCTGCTTGGTTTACAATTGCAATGCGCGAAACAGATGGATAAGCACTTAATACAGCGGGTATACCTTGGTCTGAAACATAGGCCTCGCCATATGCTTTAGTAAACAATAAACCATCGTTGCAAAGTGAATTAAATTCAGGTGTGCAACCTTCAATACCGCCAAGTTTACTAATATTATCAGCACTCCAACTCTCGAGAAATATATACACTAGATTAGGCCTATCAGTATTTAATATTTGAATGGTACTATCTGATGTGTTGATGAAATCTTCTTGTATTAATTTTCTTGCATCCTCGTTTGATCTAAATTTATACAATGCACTATCCGGAATATTTGATTTAATGGTTGCATCTTGTAATAAATTATATAAAGGATTCACTGCAATATCATTGGCCAATACATCATTACTGAAATAGGCAATACTTTGATTGATGGGCATATTGGTAATTCCACCTCGAATTGTAATTATGCCTATGCCTGTTGCAATCAAGAAATAAGTTAAACCAATTGCAATTCTTTTTTGTAATGTATCAAATGATAAATTAGAGATGATGGTCTGTATTTTTTTATTGTATAATATATAAAATGGTACTACTATCAAACTCACTAAAACAATATAGAAAAAGATAAGTTGATTAGAAACAGTATGAACAACTTCTAATGGATTTTTAAAATGAACCAATGCCTGCATATTTATTTTTGCATTCCACTCTTTATACAACCCGGCATCACCAATGCTCGTCATGGCAACAATAATGAGTTCCACCAATACAATAGATGAGGCAATTTTTATACATACTTTTTTAGATGTGATATAATATAATATAGCAAAAGTCATGGGAAGTAAAACCATCATCGCACCAACAGAAAGATCAAGTTGGTAACCTTCATAAAATGCTCGATAAAGATCTGATTTGTTTATAATTTTATTGCCAATAGGTTGTTGATAAATTACAAAGAATAATCGACTTACAAAAAATATGACTTGCCAAAAAGCAAATAATACCATTGTATATTTTATCAACGTTTTTAAATTATTCAATAGTCAACATTTTTGTGATTACGAAAGTGAATTATAAAATAGGATGACGTTTAAATTCTTTTTGATCATCAAATAAAAATCGATATGTGGTTAATCTTCTTACCTCATGCGCTTCAAGGTTAGCAGCTAGATTGACCATTTTTGGATTAAAATCGCCTATCCATTGCATTTCATATTTTTTGTACCGCAAATTAGGTTGCACTACTTTTCCACATTCAACAATCATATAAGCATCGGTGCCTTTGCCTTGCCATTCAGGAACAATTCCATAAACCACACCTACAAAGCGTTTGCAAGCACCTGTCATTTTTAAATAGAGGAAATGTATTTTTTGCAACCATCCAAATTTTCCATTAAAGTGTTTAAAATATTGATTTAGATCTGGGATATTCACCCACATGCCGATGGGTTGATTTTTGTAGTAAACAAACCAAGTAATCTTTTCATCAATAACAGGTTTCATTTTTCCAAAAAGTAATTTGGCTTGTTTTAATTCCATGGTTTTACCGCCACCATGTTTAGCCCAAGCTTTATTATAGATTGTACAAAAATCATCTGCATATTTTTCTAAATTATTTTTTCGAATATGCTCTACATGAAAGTCTGGATCTTTTTCATACACATCGTGCCATTTATGCATTTTAGCGCTAAGTGGTGTTGTTACATCCATTCCAAAACAAAGTTGATTAAAATAAGTTTTGAAACCATAATTCTCAAATAAATTTTGGTAATAGCTTGGATTATAATTCATACAATAAAGAGGCTCATCAAAACCATTCACTAATAATCCCCACCATCTATCACGTTCACCGAAATTAATAGGTCCGTCCATTGCTTCCATGTTTCGCTTTTGAAACCATTGTTTTGCATGATCAAAAAGAAAATTAGCTGCTTCTTGTTGGTTGATACATTCAAAAAATCCGCATCCTCCTGTAGGTTGATCTTGAACATATTTTTTATTTATGAACACAGCTAATCGAGCAATATATTTACCATCAGCATCTTCTACCAGCCATCTTTCGCATTCACCATGTCTGAAAAACTTATTTTTCTTTTGATCAAATACTTCTTCAATATCTTTATCTAAAGGACGAATATAATTTTTATCATTTTTGTAAATG
>DAOOQH010000043.1:4549-17235 GCA_035388625.1 Chitinophagaceae bacterium
AAATATTTTATAGTATTTTCACCAAATGGAAAAAAAATTATTTTTATTAGATGCATTTGCACTTATTTTCAGAGCATATTTTGCGTTAAGTAAAAGTCCAAGAATTACAAGTAATGGTAAAAATACCAATGCGCAATTTGGATTTCTTAATACCTTAATTGAACTCATTAAAAATCAAAAACCTTCGCATTTGGCGGTTTGTTTTGATACAAAGGAACCCACTGAGCGACATACTGATTATGAACATTATAAGGCTAATCGTCAAGAAACACCTGAAGATATTTTATTGGCAGTGCCTGATATCAAACGAATACTTGAAGCTTTTAATATTCCGATTGTGGAAGTACCTGGTTACGAAGCGGATGATATTATTGGTACCCTAAGCGTAAAAGCAAGCAAAGAAGGGTATGAAGTTTATATGGTCACTAGTGATAAGGATTACGGACAATTGGTAAGTGATAAAGTATTTATGTATAAACCTGCTAGTGGATTTAGCAAACAAGAAACGTTAGGTGTAAAAGAGGTTTGTGAAAAATGGGATATTGAAAATGTAAGTCAAGTCATTGATATTTTAGGTATGATGGGAGATGCGGTTGATAATATACCGGGAATTAAAGGTGTTGGGGAAAAAACGGCTGCTAAATTATTAAAGGAATATGGTACACTCGAAAACGTTTTAGAAAATGCTGATAACATTAAAGGATCTATTGGTGAAAAGGTAAGAAATGGAAAAGCAGATGCCATCATGAGTAAGAAATTGGCCACCATTATTTTAGATGTGCCCTGCGAATTTCATGAAGAAAGTTTTCTTCTTTCAGAATGGAACCAAGAAGCCTTGTCTGAAATTTTTAATGAGCTCGAATTTAGAACCATTGGCAAGCGTTTACTTGGTGATAGTTTTCAAGTAAAAGGGAATGAGCATACACAAAAAGATTTATTTGGTAGTCAAGTCACGCCATCCAAAACACAAACTTCAAATAATTTGTCAGAGCAAGTTTCTTTATTTGATACCGAATCAATTACATTAAACACGATTGATGATACACCACATGAATATCATTTAGTGGATACTTTTGACAAAAGAGTTGAATTGATTGGTAAACTCAATAACCATATTATTTCTAATCAAGAAATTTGCTTTGATACCGAAACAACCGGACTTGATGCTAATTTATGTGAATTGGTTGGAATGAGTTTTTCTATCAAAGAACGCGAAGGATATTATATTCCATTTTCATCAAATCGTGATGAGGTAATGCAAATCCTGAATGAATTTAAACCACTTTTTGATAAGGAGAATATTTTATGGATTGGACAAAATATTAAATATGATCTTCTAGTTCTAATGAATTATGGTTTTCAATTAAATGGCAAACTTTGGGATACCATGTTAGCCCATTATTGTTTTGAACCTGATGGCAAACGTAGTATGGACATCCTAAGTGAAAAGTTTTTAAAATATAAACCTGTTTCAATTGAAGACTTAATTGGAAAAAAAGGAAAAGGTCAAGGAACAATGCGCGATGTTGAACTTGATAAAATTAAAGAATATGCTTCAGAAGATGCTGATATTACTTTGCAACTTAAACATGCTTTCGAACCTATTATAAAAGAGCATCATGTTGACAAAGTTTTTTACGAAGTTGATAGCCCTCTCGTAAAAGTTTTAATGAAAATGGAGTTTGAAGGCATAAAAATAGATACAGATTTTTTAGGTATCTATAGCAAAGAGCTTGAACGTGAAGCTAAAATTGCAGAAGAAAAAGTATATGCGGATGCTGGAGTTCGTTTTAATTTAGCCTCGCCCAAACAATTAGGTGAAGTATTATTTGAAAAATTGAAACTTGATCCAAAGGCAAAAAAAACAAAAACAGGGCAATATGCAACCGGCGAGGATGTATTAGCTAAGCTGGCAAATCAACATGAAATCTGTAATACTATTTTAACTTTCAGAGAATATACCAAATTGCAAAATACTTATGTAGATACTTTGCCGCAATTAATTAATCCTAAAACAGGTAGAGTACATACAACATTTGCTCAAACAATAGCTGTTACAGGCAGGCTTTCAAGTATTAATCCGAATCTTCAAAATATCCCGATTCGAACTGAAAGAGGACGTGAAATTCGTAAAGCATTTATTCCTCGTGATGAAAATCATATTTTAATCAGTGCCGATTATTCGCAAATCGAATTACGTGTGGTCGCTGCAATGAGCGGCGACCCTGCTATGTGTGAAGCGTTTCAACAACATAAAGATATTCATACTGCCACCGCAGCAAAAGTATATAATGTAAATGATGCCGATGTAACTAAGGAAATGCGTTACAAAGCGAAGAGCGTTAATTTCGGAATTATTTATGGACAAGGTGCTTTTGGTTTAGCTGATAATTTAAGTATTAGTCGAACTGAAGCAAAAGAAATTATTGACAATTATAAAAAGGAGTTTGCTGGCATTCAAAAGTTCATGGATGATACCATCAATTTTGCTAGAGAGAATGGATATGTTGAAACTCTAATGGGACGTAAGCGTTGGTTGCGTGATATTACTTCAAGTAATTTTACCGTGCGAAGTTTTGCTGAACGCAATGCCATTAATTCACCCATTCAAGGAAGCGCTGCTGATATGATTAAACTCGCTATGATAAAAATCAATACCCGTCTTGAACAATCTTCCCTTAAAAGTAAAATGGTTTTACAGGTTCATGATGAATTGGTTTTTGATGCGGTGAAAGAAGAAGTTGATGAATTAAAAGAGCTCATATTAGACTGTATGCAAACAGCAATGATTTTACCAAATAATGTACCTGTTGTTGCTGAAGTCGGTGTTGGTGAAAATTGGTTGCTTGCTCATTAGTCAAAAGTTTTATAGGGTTTGCTATAGAATCTCCATTTCAAATTCTTAAATTAAACTATATTTGCAGCCTTCATGGCAGAACAATATGTAGTATCGGCAATTAAGTATAGACCACAGCATTTTAATACAGTGGTGGGTCAGTCGCATATTACAACTACTTTGAAAAACGCCATCAAATCTGAACAACTTGCCCACTCATTTCTTTTTTGTGGTCCACGTGGTGTTGGAAAAACAACTTGCGCTCGAATTTTAGCAAAAACAATTAATTGTACCAACCGAACCGAAGATGCCGAGGCTTGTGATACTTGTACTTCTTGTATTTCCTTTAAAGAAAATACTTCTTTTAATGTTCATGAATTGGATGCCGCTTCTAATAATTCTGTTGATGATATTCGAGATTTAATTAGTCAAGTTCGTTTGGCACCTCAAGCTGGTAAATACAAAGTGTATATTATTGATGAGGTTCATATGTTAAGCTCAAACGCGTTTAATGCTTTTCTTAAAACGCTTGAAGAGCCGCCATCTTATGCGATTTTTATTTTAGCTACTACAGAGAAGCATAAAATACTACCAACCATTTTGTCACGATGTCAAATTTTTGATTTTAATCGTATAACCAGTAAAGATACGGTTGAGCATATGGGACAGATTTGCGATAAAGAACATATCACATATGAGAAGGAAGCACTCCATCTAATATCACAAAAGAGTGAAGGTTGTATGCGCGATGCCTTATCCATTATGGATAAAATTGCTAGTTTTAGTAATGATCAAATAACTTATGCTTCTACTGTTGAGCATTTGAATATTCTTGATTATGATTATTACTTCAAGTTAGTAGAGTCGTTTATGATGCAAGACCTTGGTGCAATTATGTTACTTTATGACGAAATAAATAATAAGGGTTTCGAAGGTGATATGTTCATGAATGGAATATCCGAACATTTCCGTAATCTATTAATGTGTAAAGATGTTCGTGTTGTAAGGTTGCTTGATTTACCTGAGAATATTAAAGCAAAATATTTCACACAAGCCAATCAACTTCATCAAAATTATATTATCAATGCATTGTCGGTTTTAAACACTGCCGAAATGAATTATAAGCAAGCCCGTAATCGACGACTTCATGTTGAATTGGCTTTGATTAAATTGAATTACTTAAATCAAGCTATTCAAGTTTTGAGTGATGAAGATGGAAATTTGTTAAAAAAAAAGTCCTAACTGGAACTAGCCATGTTTTTAGAAATGGCAATTTATTAGTTCGCCCAATTTCAAGTGTTGTTGAACAAACTTCATTAGGTATTGTTTCAAACGCTGTTCAGTCTGATATTGTAAGTGAACCAAACCAATCAAACAGCAATGAAAAAAAATCGATGCCTCCAGTTAACTACGGCATTACATTGGGAGGATTAAAAAATATTAAGAAAGACGCACGCGATAAACTTATTGCAGAAGGCAATAAAAATGCCTCCATTGATATTACACATGACGATTTATTGCAAGCGTGGACTAATGTTGTTGAACTAATTGCTTCCGAGAAAATGCTTTATAAAAGTGCCATACTTGAAAGTGAGCTTACCTTTCATGAACATGAAATTACAATTCATGCGAATGTGGTTGCCTTTGATTTCTTGAAATCGGAGAGGTTAAGGTTATTAGATTTCTTCAAATTACACTATCATAATGAAAAGATCAATGTCTTATTTCAACCAAAGACAATCAAGGTTGATCAAACGTCTGATCATGTAATGAGTACACGTGAAATCTTTGAAATGATGGCCGCGAAAAATCCGAACCTCCAAATCTTGAAAGACAAATACGGAATGGATATCGAATATTGATGATCTTATTTAATCGTTTATTACAACCATCTTGGTATTATATTTGCGCCCTAAATTATTTGATGTGGCTATAAAATTACTTGATCAACACAATCTAAATTATCAAAAGAATAAGAAGCCTTACAACAAGTTTCTCAAAAAGTTTGATGATAATAAGGTAAACGGTATCAATGCAATGGTTGATGAGGCAAGTGATGCTACTTGGAAAGAGGTTGAATGTTTATCATGTGCCAATTGTTGTAAAGTAATGACCCCCACATTTACCAAAGCCGATCTGAAACGTATATCAAAGCATTTTAGAATGAGTGAGAAAGATTTTTATACTAAATGGCTTGAAACAGATAAAGATAATGGTGACAAAGTGAATCGTATTCAGCCATGCCAATTTTTAAATTTAGAAGATAACAAATGTAGTATTTACGAAATTCGACCTGAAGATTGTGCTAAGTTTCCACATTTTAAACGTAAACCTTTTGGCGATTTTAATCATATCCATACTCAAAATATTGAGTATTGTCCGGCAACGTTAACCTTCATTGGTAAACTTAAAGAGAGAATTGAGAGAGATTTTGAATGGTAGATTAGTGTCGGCCTCGCTTTGTAAATGTTGATTTGGGTCTTGTATGATTTTGTTTAGGTTTAGGTTCTGGATGATGATCAATTAATGGAAATGGATGACTATCGATCACAGGAATTTTTTTAGAGATGAGTTTCTCTATATCTTTTAAGAATGCTTTTTCTTCTGCATCACAAAATGAATAGGCTGTACCATTGGCACCCGCCCTACCCGTTCGACCAATTCGATGCACATATGTTTCTGCAATATTCGGAATATCGTAATTGATAACATAAGCTAATTCATCAATATCAATTCCACGTGCTGCGATGTCAGTCGCTACCAATACTCGTGTAGTTTTTTCTTTAAAGTTTGACAAAGCTCTTTGTCTAGCATTTTGAGCCTTATTACCATGTATCGCTTCTGCTTTCACACCATGTTTTTCTAAAACCTTGACTATTTTGTCAGCTCCATGTTTTGTTCTAGTAAAAACAAGAACTGTAGTGATATCTTTATTTTCAAGAACATCAAGCAAGAGTGCATTTTTATTGCCTTTATCTACAAAAAATATAGCTTGTTTAATTGTATCCGCTGTTGAAGAAACTGGTGTAACCTCAACTTTTTGAGGATTAGTTAAAATAGTATTGGCTAGTTTAACGATTTCGGCAGGCATGGTTGCAGAGAAAAATAGAGAATGTCTTTTCTTTGGAAGTAGCACTAAAAGTTTTTTCACATCATGTATGAAGCCCATATCTAACATTCTATCTGCTTCATCTAAAACAAAAAACTCAATTTCTTTAAGTGATATATGACCTTGCCCAATTAAATCAAGCAATCTTCCTGGTGTAGCGACAAGGATATCTACTCCTTTTCTTAATGCATCAACTTGTGGTTGCTGACCCACACCGCCAAATATAACGGTACAATTAATAGCTGTATAACGACCATATGCATTGAAACTTTCTTCAATTTGAATGGCGAGTTCTCTGGTCGGTGTTACTATAAGACTTCTTATTTTTTTCTTTTTATCAAACGATTTATTTTCTGTAAGCAATTGTAGGATTGGCAATGCAAAGGCGGCTGTCTTGCCTGTGCCTGTTTGAGCGCATCCTAATAAATCTATTCCTTTCAAAAGTACTGGAATAGCTTCCGCTTGTATCGGTGTTGGTATTGTATATCCTTCTTCAGCCAGTGCTCTTTGTAAGGGTTCAATTAAATTAAGTTCTTTAAATGTCATGTTATTTTTTATGTGTATTATAAGTTGATTAATGTGAATTGGTGTTAATATCCCCTTTCACAAATCTGATTTTTTTTCAATATTTGTATTAGAATTGGGATAAAGATAGTGATTATCTACCCATATAAACCATTAAAATTTGAACATCGGTTGGGTTAACACCACTGATTCGACTGGCTTGACCTAAGGTTCGTGGTTTAATTTTAATGAATTTCTGTTTAGCTTCTGATGATAATGAGTTAATTGGTTGATAGTCGAAATTATCGGGGATAACTAATTCTTCCAAAGAATTTGATTTGTTGACAAGTTCTTTTTCCTTCTCAATATAAGCTTCATATTTAAGTAGAATTTCAACTTGTTCAATTGTTTCACGTGAAACATCTCTCAATAGTTGAGTTAATTCATCTGAATAAGTAGACAATTGTTTTAGGTTGACTTGTGGTCGAAGTAGCAATTTGATTGCATTCATTTTTTCAATGGTCGGTGCTGTGCCAATTGATTCAAAGTAATTATTTATTTGGCTAGGTTCAATTGAAATTTTTTTCATTTCTTGAATAACCTTCTCGCTACCATTGATTTTATTATTTACTTTTTCTAAGCGTTCATCACTTGCTAAACCCAGTTTGTTACTCATTGGAGTTAAACGGACATCTGCATTGTCTTGACGTAAAAGCGTTCGATATTCTGCCCTTGATGTAAACATTCGATATGGCTCATCTGTTCCTTTATTAATTAAATCATCAATTAATACGCCAATATAGGCTTCGCTTCTACTTAATGTAAATGGTTCTTTGTTATGAACGCGTTGATGTGCGTTGATACCTGCCATTAAACCTTGACATGCAGCTTCTTCATATCCAGTGGTGCCATTGATTTGTCCAGCAAAGTATAAATTCTTAATTAGTTTAGTTTCTAGTGTATATTGTAATTGTGTTGGTGGAAAATAGTCGTATTCAATTGCATAACCTGGTCTAAACATTTTTACATTCTCTAATCCTGGAATTAATTTCAATGCTTTATATTGAACATCTTCTGGTAATGAAGTTGAAAACCCATTTAGATAGATCTCAACTGTATTCCATCCTTCAGGCTCAACAAATAGTTGGTGTCGTTCTCTTTCTGCAAAGCGATTAATTTTATCTTCAATGCTAGGGCAATATCTTGGTCCCGTACCTTCTATTCTACCTTGAAACATGGGTGATCTATCGAAGCCAGTTTTAAGCATATCATGAACGATATCATTTGTATAGGTAACCCAACAGCATCTTTGTTCCTTTGGTTTAGGTGTATCGATATACGAAAACCCAACTATATCATCATCACCATCTTGAGTTTCCATTTTCGAATAATCAAGACTACGGCCATCCAGTCTCGGGGGTGTTCCAGTCTTGAGTCTATCAGACTCAAAACCTAGTTCTAGCAACTGCTCTGTAATTCCGGTTGCCTTGCTTTCTCCCATCCGGCCACCACCAAAATTCTTCTCGCCAATGTGGATAACCCCATTAAGGAAAGTTCCATTTGTTAATATCACAGATTTTGCTCTAATCTCAATTCCTAAATTTGTAACAACGCCTTCAATTGTTCCACGTGAAACAATGAGCCCATTTACTGAATCTTGCCAAATATCTAGATTTTTTGTACCTTCTAACATTTCACGCCATGTAGATGCAAATAGGTGACGGTCGTTTTGTGTACGCGGACTCCACATTGCTGGACCTTTAGATTTATTCAGCATTCTAAACTGAATCATTGATTTGTCTGAAACAATACCCGAATAACCACCCAAAGCATCAATTTCACGAACTATTTGTCCTTTTGCAATGCCTCCCATAGCCGGATTACAACTCATTTGCGCAATAGTTTGCATATTCATTGTGATCAATAAAGTCTTTGAACCTAAATTAGCTGCCGCCGCCGCAGCTTCACAGCCTGCATGACCTGCACCAACAACAATGACATCGTATAAAGGAAACATTTGAGAAATTTAATTCGTTAAATTGTTAAAAAGAATGTGGATTAGTGTGTTTTGAATGTGGACAAAGATAAGGGGAAATAAAGGTATTCGATGTGGAATTTGAAAATTTTCTTAGAGGTTTTCAGGATCATTTATACTTCAGCGATTCTTTGAAGTACAACTTAAAATTATGAGCGAGGTTGTTTAAGAGTAAAAATAGAATCCAGTTCTATTAACCCATGTACTCTTACTCATAAATTGCTATAATCTTGCTTGTATCTATTATATTCTTAAATTTTGTTGATTAAGATGAATGATAAAATCATTGATTTAAAACTCTTTGCTTATTTTTGAACAAATATCAAAATTTTTAAATGAAAAAAAATACGATCTATATAACTTGGGCAATACGCATTATTGTTTCTTTTTTATTTATTCTCTCAGCTATTGCTAAAATGTACCCAATTTGGGCATTCGAGAAGCAATTGGTCGATTTAGGAGTGGCTACTTGGTGCCAATCACATTATTTTGCTCGTTTATTGTTAGGACTCGAACTCGCAATTGGTATAGCCATCTTATTGCCACACTATTTAAAAAAAATAGTAATACCCGGAACCATTCTCCTATTGGTGCTTTTTTGTACTCATTTAATTATTGAAATGGTAAAACATGGTGCAATGAATGGTAATTGCGGCTGTTTTGGACAATTAATACCAATGACACCATTAGAAGCTTTCACTAAAAATATTTTTACCATCGCTTTATTAATCTATTTATGGTTTAAGGTAAGTGATTTAGATAAGGGATTCAATCGTTTTATTTATCCCTTTGCTTGTTTTTTAGGTTCATCTCTTCTAGTATTTATTTTATTTCCATTTGCGCCATGTAATAAAACGAATGCAAATTCAACCAATCAAGTTTCAGATAATTATGTTTTTAAAACTGAGGATTCTAATTCTCAGAACACAATTGTTCCGGCAGATATAATAGAAGATTCAATTTTGAAAGTTGAGCCTATTCAAACTGTAAAGGACAGTTCGAAAATTTCATCTAAAACACAAAAAAATCCTATAAATCAAAATCTAAAAAACACAACTAATGCAACTGCCGCTCAAACGCCTGTTTCAACTGTTCGATCAAAATTTGCAAATTTTACCACCTTTGGTAGCACAACAGTTAACTTAGATCAGGGAAAAAAGATTGTTTGTATGTTTGCTCCTGGATGTGATCATTGTCAAGCTGTTGCAAAGGAGCTAGGAAAAATGTCTAAACAAGGAGGCATGCCTGAGATTTATATCTTGTTTATGGATGAAGAGGCAGAAAAAATCCCTGAATTCTTTAAAATCGCTGAATCAAACTTTCCTTATATTGTATTAGATATTCCTCAATTTTGGGACCTCATTGGTCCAGGAAGCTCAACACCCGGCGTTTATTATTTGCAAGATGGTAAACTTATAAAATCTTATCAAGGAATCGATAAAGAACAATTCAATGCTCAGGAATTTAAAGGAATACTTAAAAATTAGTTGATTGTCAATATTTTATTTATGCAGAAAATATTTCGGATGAGTAGAATCCATGCATGATTTGTTGAAATCTATTAAGTACGATTTGTTTTATTCATCGATTCATCCAAAATCTACCTACTAACATTTCAAATTGCACAAGAATATATTGGCTACTGCAAAATTAGGATTTGATATTTAGTTGGTATATTTTGGAAACCAATATAAATCTTCGTAGCCTACGGAACCAGATTCTTTAACGAAGTAGAATAGATATGAATTTTGAGTGAACTCAATTTCTATTTTATTTTATTGTAAAAAAGTAAACCTGAAACTGCTCCAATTGTATCCGCTATTCCATCCCAAGTATCAAAACTTCTTCCAGCAACAAAATACATTTGATAAAACTCTAATGAAAATCCGTAGGTAATTGCTAAAATTAAAATGATGAATGAGCTATTGCTTAAAGAAGCACGAGAAATTTTCCATAAAAGAAAAAACACAAAGAAAAAAACAAAATGAACCAATTTGTCGAAATGAGCAAATAAACCAATTTTAGGTATTTCCTTACCAGGTAATGAACAGCCTATAAAAATAAGGAGTGTCCATATCAACGCTAAAACCATAGTCGTTCTTGGACGACGATGAAAAATGGAGAAAAACTGAAGCATACTAGTTTAGTAAAACTAACTAGTGAACCTTAGATGAATAAGCATCGGCATCTAATAAAGACGAGGCTTCATCAGGATTTTTAATTGTCATTTTAACCATCCAACCTGCACCATAAGGATCGGTATTCACAGCTTCAGGGTTTGATTCTAAACCTGGATTCACTTCTGTGATTGTACCACCCATAGGTAGAAATAAATCAGAAACTGTTTTTACAGCTTCTACAGTACCAAATATCTCACCAGATTTTAATTCTTTACCAACCGTGCTGATATCAACGAAAACGATATCTCCTAATTCACGTTGTGCAAAGTCGGTAATACCGATGGTTGCTATATCGCCTTCAATACGAATCCATTCGTGGTCGCTTGTATACTTTAATTCTGCTGGAATATTCATGATAAAAAATTAGAAGGTAAAAGTAAGTTTTATTTATAATTATTCAAATTAATTGGTTGTCTCTTCCACTTTTTCTTCGCTTACATCATTTGCTGGCTCCTCTTCATGAAGTAAGTCGAGTCTTTTTAAAATAGCAAACCATTTAATCATTTTTTTCATATCGCTGACATAAACTCGTTCTTTGTCGTAAGCTGGAAATAATTTTCCAAAATGAGCCTTCAAAATTTTGTTATCTGCCTTCGTTAAATCAATTTCACCAGCGTTTGCTTCGTTCTTTTTAAAGTTCATAAACACTTCAAATAAGCGAATATTATCTTCTTCTGTAAACACTTCTATACTATCTAAAGGTGTTACATTATGCAAACGAGCAGGTACAAATTTCGTTGTATCATCTTCTAAGTTCTTTACGATGGCACCATCACTTTTGGTAGATAATAATTGGAAAAGTCCACTTAAGCCAGATATTGCAACAAGTTCATTAAATTTCATGTAATCGTATTTTGTGAGGCAAATTTAGGGGTTGAAGCGAGAAAAAAAATTGTTTTTTTTACCAAGACTTATAAATGAGGCTGCATTGTACTAAAATAGAATGAAAGTGCAAGTTTCAACAAATAATCTTTTTAAGAATATTCATGATGGAAGTATTAATTTCGCAATTATATGATGACCTTTTTACTTTATATCGATCCAGGGAGTAGTAGTATGATCATACAAATGATTGTGGCCGGTGCGCTTGGGGCTTTATTTTTTATTAAAAACGGATGGTATAAAATAAAATCCTTCTTTACAAAAAGTAAAGAAAGCGATGAGGATAAAAAAACGCCTTATTCGTAAATGAGCCAAATGGAAGCTATTTCATCATCATTTAGAGATCGCAGTGGTTATGTTTTTTTGCATAATGATATTTATTATAGAGCCGTCAATCAGGTTTATAAAAGCGATTATGATCATTTAATAAAAAGTGGATTATATGAGTTTTTAACCCAGAAGAAGTTTTTAATTCCGCATCAAGAGGTCAATCATTTGCCACTTCAAGATACAATATTTACCATTCTTCAACCCGATCAGATTCACACAATTAGCTATGCTTATGAATGGTCGTTTTCAATGTTAAAAGATGCAGCTTTATGTACTTTGTATAATGCTTTATATGCCTTAGAATTTGGAATGATATTGAAGGACGCCAATACATTTAATATCCAATTTATAAATGGATTACCCATATTAATTGATACACTTTCGTTTGAGCAATATAATGAAAACGAAGAGTGGATCGCTTACCGTCAGTTCTGTGAAAATTTTATTGCTCCTTTGGTTTTAATGAAATATTGCAATGCCTCCTTAAATAAATTGTTGCAAGTTTATCCAAATGGAATTCCATTAAATATTTGTATCTCATTATTACCTCTGAAAGCACGTTTGAATGTGCATGTGTATTTGCATCTATTTCTACAAAATAAAGTAAGTACTAAAAATAAAAATAGTGATTCAACATCAAAGAAAAATTTTCCTAAACAAAAACTCTTGACCTTACTTCAAGGATTGAAAACTTTTGTTTCATCATTAAACTTAACAAAAGACAAAACAACTTGGGATAATTATTATGATGATACTATTCTTAGCCAATTTTATTTAACTGAAAAGAAAACTTTGGTCAAATCTTTTCTT
>DAOOQH010000044.1:0-17118 GCA_035388625.1 Chitinophagaceae bacterium
CCTCTCAAGCATACGGTTCAAATCAAACTGAAGTCGAAAGTGGTATTTGGGCATTGTATTCTGGTGATCTCAATCAAGATGAAAATATTGATTTGCTTGATCTAGGAGATATTGAAACCGATATCAATAATTTTCAGTTCGGTTATTTTGCAACTGATATTAATGGAGATGGAAATGTTGATTTATTAGATGGACCCATTGTTGAAAACAATATTAATGGGTTTATTTTTTCAAGTCACCCGTAAGAAAATTACGACATGCGAATTACGATATGCGAACTGCTTAACAATTAAGAAATAATTATATCACTTTTGAAGAGCGAATTACGAATTCTACTGTACAGTTTTGTAAAATATTTTAACTTGGATTATTAAACTCATTACCCCATTATTCAAGTCAATAATTATGCCCATGATTTAGAAAAATTTGCATGTTTAAGTTATATTAGCCGACTTAAAATGTTAAGAATCAGGATATTTTTATGGTTATTGATATTGGCTGCGAGCAAAATTTCACAAGCGCAGTATCATTCACTTTTGCATAAATCATATGCAGATCGAAGACCTGAGCTCAAAACATTCTACACTGACGAAATTATTAATGAATCAAAAAATGAAAAGCTTTCTCAACAAAAAGTAAACCAAATCAGAGAACTTGCGATTAAAGAAAACGATCGAGATTTAGAATTGGAAGCAGCTTTAATGCATTTTCATATTGATATGGCATTCAAGAGAAGACAATCAAAACTCATTTTAAAATCACTCGATTCTTTAAAAGTGATTGCTGAAGAAGAACATTTAAATTGGTTGAAATGTCGAGTTGAAAGTGTAGGCGCGATTCATTGCTTTGCAGATGGATTCAATTATGAGCAAGCATTTAATTATCTTGAACAATTGAAACTTTCTTTGCAAGATATCTCTAAGGAAGAGTTTCCTGAAAAGCAAATTTGCTACACTCAAATAGGATATTATTACTATCAATTTCATGATTGGCAAACTGCTATCGAAAATTTAAAACTGGGATTACAAGAAAAACCAAGTTCGATCATTGATCAATATCAAATGTTATGCTGTAATAATATCGGAAGTGCCTATGAACAACTTCAACAATATGATTCATCCATATTTTATTATAAAATGGCATTGAAATATGTCATGAAAGATAAACCTATTGATTTGGTTTGGACTGGTATCATTCAAGGGAATATTGGAAATTGTTTATATCAACAAAAACATTTCAATGAAGCTATTCCTCTTCTAAGAGAAGCAATTGACTCAAGCTTAAAATATGATTGCTTAGGCATTGTTTCAGATATGTATATGACACTTGGCCGAATTGCATTGGATGAAAATAAGATTTCAGATGCCAATATATTTTTAGATTCATCAAGATATTATGCTAGTGATATACTAGAATATTTTCGCTTAGAAAAATTATATCCGGTTTTAGCTAGGTTGGCTCAAAAACAAGGAAATACATTATTAATGAGTCAATATTTAGATTCAGCACTCACCGTAAAAGATAGCATGGCAAGAAAGCTAAGTGCATTATATATATTAAAGGGGAAGCAAAAAGCAACAATGTTGAAAGAACAAAAGTTGGAGGATGATAAACGACTTAAAACTACTCAACGTAATTTCTTGATTGCTTTTATAATTTTATTGATGTCAGGAGCAATTTACATTTTCAATTTGCAACAAAAGAAATTCAAGCAAAAAAGATTGATCGATGAAATTAGACTACAACAAAGAGACCGAGAGCTGGAAATCGCATCGGAACAATTAAATGAATTCGCCAAAACGATTACCGAAAAAAACAGGATGGTTGAAGAACTTGAGAAGAAATTGGGCGCTTCACCTGATATCGAATTGATATCCCAATTACGAGCAAGTACCATCCTAACCGATAATGAATGGGAACGATTCCGAAAGCTATTTGAACAGGTTCATGCCGGTTATACCATTCGATTAAAAGAAAAACTGCCCGACCTTACCCAAGCCGAAACCAGATTCATGGTTTTGGCTAAATTAAAATTCAGCAATAAAGAAATGGCCAACGCATTGAACATTTCTTCTCAAGCTGTTCGCACCACTTGGTACCGATTACGCAAAAAAATCAATCTCCCTGAAGAAGGAAGTTTGGAAGAATTGGTAGATAATATCTAAATTCTCCAAATCACAAAAACCCCGTAAACATTGAATGTGACGAATTTGTGACGCCTTTTTCGAGGGCTGTGACTTATTTGTATCTATACAAAACTTGCATTCAGGTTATTGACGTTTCATTTTTACATAATGAGAAAATCAAGTCATGACTTAGACAAAATTTACTGGCCTTATCTGCTCATTGTTCTCCTTGGCATCCTACTAATTGGGATCATTTGGAAACTCTATGACCAACTTATTTAAATCAATTTATAATCCCTAACCAATTCAATATTCCATTCCATTTTTCAACCAAATTCAATTCCATCATGAAACAAATGAACACTCCATCCAAATCAAACCTCCAATTATCATTCAAATTTCTAAAAACTAGGCTTCTGATTATTATGTTATTTAGCGCATTATGTGCTGGACAAAGATCTCATGCTCAAACTGGAGGCGCTCTCAATTTCACGAATGGGGATTATGTTCAATTAGGCACTTCTTTTAACTCATTAATTTTTGGAATATCAGATTTTACAGTGGAAACCTGGTTCAAAACCTCAATGACAGATGGTACACTGATTTCAAAACGCTCAATCTGTAATGTAAGTAATTTTTGGAATCTTAGAATTTCTGCCGGAAAAATCAGATGGGAAATGATGGAAGCTGGAGGTGCAAATTTGGTTGACCTTTCTACACCATTAACTTATAATAATAATCTATGGCATCATGTGGCAGTAACTCGAAATGGTTCACTTGTAAAAATTTATATGGATGGTTATACTGTTGTCAATACCAATTCAGCAGCTTTAACTAATCTTATTGCACCAGACCCAATTAAACTAGGACAATCGGCTTGTAATAATTTTATTGGAGAGTTAGATGAAACCCGAATCTGGACTGTAGCACGCACTACTTGCGAAATTTATGAAACGAAAAATTATCAGTATAATGGACCGGAAAGTACACTGAAACTAAATGCACATTATAATCAGGGAATAGCCGGAGGCAATAATGCTGGGATTACTACGCTTATCAACTCAGCAGGTAATGCTGTTACAGGTACACTGAATACTTTTGCACTTACCGGAAACAGTTCCAATTGGGTAAACAGTACATGCCCAGCTCAGGGTTATAACTCCTTACCAGGTTATTTTGATACAATTAGTAATTGTGGTAATTATGTTTGGGGAGGCAGTACCTATGTAAATAGTGGCAACTATGTACATGTTTTTACTACACTTCAAGGATGCGATTCTGTTGTTCATTTAAACTTAACGATTAATACACCACCGGCACTTTCAGTTACTGCAAGTAGTAATAGCATATGTTCAGGTTCAGATGGAACAATGACTGTTTTAAATGCCACTGAATTACCCTATTGTATTCCTGTATTTATAGCAAGTAATAATATAGGTAATGATTATATTTCATTTGTAAATATTAATTCCTTAAATCTCGCATCAGGAGAAAGTTCTACCGGATATACCTATTTTAATAATTCAACAATAAATGCTAATGTTGGTAGCAATACAATGCAATTTATTGTTGATAATACATATGATGAAGGGTTAGCCATGTGGATCGACTTTAATCAGGATGGAGACTTTAACGATGTCAATGAATATTATCCATTTGCGGTACTTACTTCCGGAGCACTAACAGGAACATTTATTATTCCATCATCTGCAATCAGTGGCATTACCAGATTGCGAGTAGCTTGCAGACGTAATGTTGTTCCTGCCGCTAATCAAACTTGTGGTGGTTACGATTATGGTGAGTTTGAAGATTATAAAATAAATATTACAGGGGGTGTGGCCAATACAAATATCTTGTGGACACCATCTACCTATTTAACAAGTGCCCTTGGTGAAACCGTTGCTATAAATAATATTACCTCTGCCACAACGTATACAGTTACTGTTACCGATATCAATGGTTGTTCGGCTACTGCTACAAAATTAATAAACGTTAACCCACTTCCCACTACACCTATTATTACCAGTACAACTAATTCAATTTGCTCAGGCACTACAATGAATCTGACCAATTCTCCAAACTATTGCACACCAACTGTTTCAGGAGGAAATATAACTGGACAACATTTTATCAATTTGTTTCAATTGAATTCAAGCCCTGCAATCAATAATATTTCAGGCGATGGTATTTACACTTATTATCCGAATACTATTGGTACTATTTCTGCGGGTACTCCTGTTAATATTTTATTAAGCCATGGTGGTACCATTAATACAAGCAAAGCAGTTTGGATAGATTTGAATCAGGATGGAGATTTTTCAGATGCAGCTGAATTTTTACTATCTGCTTCAAGCAGCGCTAATTCTTTTTCCGGTTTAATTTTAATACCACCAACAGCATATAATGGACTTACGCGAATGAGAGTTGCAGTAAGTGCATCTGCATCAATAACTTCTTCGCAATCGTGTTCGGGCTTTACATTCGGAGAGTATGAAGACTATAATATCAATATCACCGGGGCTTATAACGCCTTAAGTTGGGCACCTTCAGCACCATTAAGTTCAGGAACAGGTAATCCTGTGCAAATCACGAATCAAACAGCTACAACAACTTATACTTTAACGGTTACTGGTACAAATGGTTGTACTAAAACAGATACACATAATATTAGTTTTCTCCCTTCACCAAATGTATCTGTTACATCAAGTGCCAATAGTATTTGTAATGGCTTGCCTGTAACCCTTACGGCAAGTGGTGCTTCAACTTATTCATGGTCGCCTGTTGTTACAAATGGTGTTGCCTTTACACCAACAGCAACAACTACTTATACTGTAACTGCAACAGGCGCAAATGGTTGTACAAAAACGGCAACAAAAACAATCACTGTTTTACCATCACCAACAGCAGAATTAATAGGTGCAACAAATTCGGTATGTCAGGGAAGTAAAGCCATGTTAACCTTAGCAGATTATTGTACACCTACGGCATTTCCAATTAATCTGTTTAATAGCGATTATTCCATCGCACATTTTGAATTAGGCGATTCTATTACAACAAATTTTATTTTAAATAAACAAATTAATAATAGCATTAATTTAAGTTCTGTATATTCTAATTTTTTAGATCAGGTAGCCAATGTAACTGCCGGTAATACCTATGGATTTATTATGGCGCCTCAAGGACCTCAACCAACTTATTTTATGCTGTTAGCAGATTATAATCAAGATGGAGTATTTGACCTTGCCAACGAATTTATTGGTGGTGTTACACTAAACCCAAGTACAAATGTAATTGGAGCTAATTTTACTATTCCTACTATAGCAAAAAATGGCACTACCCGATTACGAATTATTGTTTCATCTAAACCTTTTGGGAATGATGCTGCATGTTATGCCTATGATCCTAATAATAATTCAATTCAAGCCTATGGCGAATTTGAAGATTATAGTCTTAATATCTCAGGTGGTGTGCCAAGTAATTTAACTTGGTCTCCAAATGTATCACTTTCAGGAACCCAGGGAACTACCGTTTTCGCGACACCAAATACCACTACAACTTATACGTTAACAACAACCGGTGCAAATGGTTGTTCTGCAACATCCACTAAATCAGTTACAGTTAATCCGACCCCAAATATTAACATTACACCATCCAGCGCGGGTATTTGTATTGGCAATTCACTTACACTTACTGCAACTGGTGCAACAAGTTATTTATGGTCGAATGGTGTAAGTAATGGTGTTGCTTTCTCTCCAACAACAACAACAACTTATTCTGTTGTAGGTACTGGTAGTTTTGGCTGTAAAGACACAGCGTATATAACTATCCCTGTTGACAACCCGCCATCTATTCCTAACTTCACTTCTTCTGCTGTTTGTATCGGACAATCAGCAAGCTTTGACTTGTCTTCTGTTTATTGTACACCAGTAGTAACAAACATTAATAATGGTTTTAATTATATCAACGCCTTTACATTTAATGGTACAGGTATTCAAAATATTTCAGGTCAATCCCCTACACGCTATGAATATTTTTCAAATGCAACTGCCAATGTAAATGCAGGCAGTACTTATACATTTAATATAGGTATAGGTGGTCTTTATTCCAACTATAATGGCATATGGGTTGATTATAACCAGGACGGCGATTTTGCAGATGCTAATGAATTTGTTTGGAGTACCAATACCAGTTCAATAAATTCAGTAAATGGATCTTTTACTATTCCTATAAATGCGAGTAATGGTATAACCCGAATGCGCATATTGACCATGAGTAATTACGGTGGTAGTTTTGCTGGTAATTTCTGTACAGGGATAGATTATGGTGAGTTTGAAGATTATAATTTAAATATCTCAGGAGGTGTTAATACGTATGTGTGGCAGCCTTCTAATCTTTTGGTAAATAATATTGGGTCAAAAATACAAACCGCACAACTCACAAGCAATACCACGTATACGGTAACAGCTTTAAGTACCTACGGATGTAGTATTACCACTACAAGAACAGTAATTGTAAATCCAGCAAACTTTAGTGTTACGGCTGAATCAAATGCTGCTGCAGTATGTGTGGGGCAAAGTGTGCAATTAAATACTTTAGTAACTCCAGCTCCCCAAATCGATTCATTACTTACAACTACTGCTAATCCAAATATTGCGCAATCTTTTGCAACAACATTCAATATTATTGCTACGCAAACAGTGAATATCACAGGCTTTAAAACACAGGTAATTTCAGGAACGCATGCCGAAGTGTGGTATAAGGTTGGTGGTTTTAATCTCAGCTCTCCTATCGATTCTGGTTGGATACAATTAGGCGCCACTGTACCAATAACGCCAGCTGGAGTTAATAATCTTACCACAATTCCTATAACAAATTATCTCACCATACCAGCAGGTGCAACCTACGGTTTTGTTGTAGTAATCGTTGGGGGTTTGCAAGTGAATGAACAAACCAATAATTATGCATCGGTTTATACAAATAATGCAGATATTGCAATTACTACTGGTCGAATTGGTATCAGTAATGGTTCGGGTGTCTTTTCCTTTAATTTTTTCCCAAGGGTTTGGAATGGGCAAGTAATGTATCAAAAAAACGAGATATATTCATATAGTTGGGCACCTAGCAATTTATTGAACGCTCCTTTGATTGCTAATCCAACAGCTACAGTTTCCTCTACAACTACCTATTCAGTTGTCGTAAGTAATTCAAGTGGTTGCACTAATTCAGCTTCAGTAACAGTTAATAGTAATGGACCTGTACTTATTACAAGTGCTTCATCAAATACAATATGCGCTGGAAGTACGACAACACTTTCTGCGTCTGGCGCTTCTTTTTATTTTTGGCAACCAGGCAATTTAACTGGATCCAATGTTACAGTTAGCCCTATTGTAAATACAACTTATACTGTTGTTGCCGTCAGTAGTAATGGTTGTTCTGTTTCTTCCACCATCACTGTTTCAGTGAATCAATGCAATACCAACCTCTCCTTAAAATTATTTATTGAAGGATATTATACAGGAGCCAATACAATGACACCAACCTTAATGAATCAAGGTATAGGTAATAGCTCAATGAATGTAGATACGATAACAGTACAATTAAGAAATGCATCAGCACCTTACACAGTTGTGGCTTCTACTAAAACTATTTTAAAAACCGATGGTACGACTATAGCTTCATTCGCAAGTCTAGTGCCTAATGGCAATTATTATATCGTCGTTAAACATCGAAACGCTATTGAAACCTGGAGCGCAAACCCAATCAACCTCCCTACCATTTCAACCTATGATTTTTCAACAGCGGCCAATAAAGCATTTGGTAATAATCAAAGGAATATAGGCAACGGGCAGTATGCGATTTATTCCGGCGACATAAATGGTGATGAAAATATCGACTTACTAGATTTGGGAGATGTAGAAGCCGATATTACTGCTTTCAATTTTGGTTATTTCGCTACTGATCTTAATGGTGATGGGAATGTTGATTTGCTAGATGGACCCATTGTTGAGAACAATATTAATGGGTTTATTTTTTCAAGTCACCCTTAGAAAAACAAGGCGAAGAATGAGCTGTAGTTTCTCAAGCCATGCTGTATTTTTCGCATGGCAGTAAAGAAAAACAAAGTGAGGAACGAACGAACGTTTTTCACGTCCTGAGAATTCATGAGCAAGGTGTGAAAAAATCAAGATGGGGCCTTGATATCCTAATAAAAATTAGCACCTATCGGTATTTGGCTTGTGGCTGTGACGGCATCTTGGCACTACTGGTGAGACTCTAGACAATGTTGCATGGTTTTGTTCTTTTAAAGTCTTACCTAAGATCGCATATAAAAACCGCAAGACTATTGAGAAGTAAGATTTGAAAAATAAAATCTAACGAATAACTATTTTCTCCAAAACCTTTTCCCTTTTATCATTACTTACTTCTAGGAGATAAATTCCTGTAGCAATATTTTTCAAACTAAATATTTCTTTATTTTTTGTCAATACTTCGGATTTAATTAATCTTCCTTCCATTGAATAAAGTTGTGCTTTTACTTGACCTTGCAATGAATGATCAATTGTAAAATAATTAGAAGCCGGATTCGGATAAATTTTCACAAATGGCTGAAAAGGTAAAGGGTTATTAATTGATAAAGGACCAACAGTATTGGTCGCAATATTTGTAACAATTGGTGGATTAAAATCAAAATAAATTGAGGCTTTGTTATTGGTTATAGTTCCATCTGGCAAACCCGAATTCAATTTAATTTTATATTGAACCCATCCATGACTTTCAGGTTCGTGATTGAGGCTATCCAATAAATTAATTTTAGGAAACGTAAAGGTTACAATATTGCTTTTTACCTGAGTAATCGCATGATGACTAGAAGCTAAATAGGTAAAAGAAGGTATATCTAAATTGGCACTTAGCGTATCTTGTATCACTACCAAAAATGCAGTATCATTTCCAGTGTTTTGAAATTGAATTGTATAATTCAACCAATCGCCTGCCTCTGCATTTTTTGGTGAGACTTGTTTATCGTTCGGATCAAAAGAGTTGACTATATTAAAACATATTTCTAACGAATCATTATTGGGATAAACATCATTAATAACATTTGTTACTTTAGCTGTAACACAAACTTGCGATCCAATAGCTGCAGTTGTATCAGTAAGTACTATAATATCGAATGAATTTGATGTGATTGTGCTAAAGTCAGCAACCTGATAAGTAATTTTATTGCCAATAATTGATGTCGGTGTTAAGGCACCAAATGAAGGAGATATATACTGTACCGGACCATTTATATTTATTTCAATAGTCCCTCCAAAAGTTCCGCAATTCATATTGTAATATTTGGCAATATCGCCACTTCTAATTTGAATATGACTCAAAGTTGCCGGTCTAAACCTTCCAAATATTGATTGAATACCAGCGTCATTCCCATTACACTTAATTCCAAAATTAATATTACTTTTAATTGAATCCGTAGAGGTTTGTATTAAGTCATAATAAAATGGTGTTGGGCACGAAAATGTAAAAGGCAGGCCAATGGTATCAAGTTGAACTTTTAAAGTATCATCAATGCCAGTATCAAACGAAAATTCACCTAAATTGTAAACGTACATTTGATCTTGAACAACATTATTTTTTAATAATTGCACTTTTACATTTGACAAACTATTACCCGGTTGGATACTATCCAATTGACAATTAACAGAACTATCTTGATGAACATTACCACTTACATTCCAATAAAATGTACATCCACTCGCAGGGTCACAAATAGGGAAAGATTGAATTCCAGCGGTTGAAAGAGTTGTGTCCACTACAATAACTGAGTTAGGTAAACATTCAATTTGAGTACTATCAATATTTAGTAAATACATTGGATACAAATGAGGTAAACAAGCTAAGTTGGGATTGTTTCGAGTATCTAAAGAAATCAAGGATGGTGGAAAATTATTGAAGTAGGATAATTGATTATAACTGCAAACCAAACTTGTTAGCTGGGGAGGTAAGGATGGAATTGAGGTTAACTGATTTCCTGGACATTGAAGTCCTGTTAGATTCACTGGTAGGGGTGGTAATTGTGTTAATTGATTTCCAGCACAATCAAGAAAAATTAGTGAAGATGGTAACTGTGGCAAGGAAGTTAGTAGACAGTTTCCGCAATGTAATTCAGTTAGACTATTAGGCAAACTTGGTAGTGATGAAAGTAAGTTATTACTACACGCTATGTAAAGAAGGTTATTGGGTAATATTGGAAGAGAAGTTAATAAATTGTCGTAACAATTCAACCATTTCAATGTTGAAGGTAATGTTGGGATTGTTGAAAGTTGGTTATAACTGCAAGACAAGTTTTCTAAAATCGATGCCGATAAAGTAGGTAAGGATGTAAAATTATTTTCTATACAAACTAACGTTTTTAGTGTGTTAGGCAAAGGTGGTAAGTTTGTCAATTGATTATGAATACAATTTAACGTAATCAAGGAACTTGGAAGATTTGTAAAAGAAGTGATTGCATTATAGTTGCAGCTAATGATTTGAATAGAATTAGGAATTAAAGGAAAAGAAGTTATTGCATTATAATCACAGTTTAATTCAACTAAGCTAGGTGGCAAGTTCGGAAGACTTATTAATTGATTTCCATTACACATAAGATAGGTTAATGAATTAGGTAAGTTTGAAAGGTAATTTAATTGATTAAGCCTACAATCTAAATGTGTTAATGTGCTAGGTAAGTTTGGCAGGTAGGTTATTAGATTATAAGAACAATCTAAACTCAACAAATTGTCGAAATACTCAATACCACTCATATCTTGAATTGGGTTTACCAAAGAAATTCCAGTCATAGAAAGTGTTGTACAATTTATGATTGCAGGGTCTGTTGTATCCAATTGGTTACCAACCATTGCACTTGGGAAATTCGATTGCAAATAAGTTACAAAGTTTGAATCAGGTATCGTTACAAATTGTGCTTTGGATTTATTTATAAATGAAAACAATAATGTACAAGCAAGTAGTAGATTTTTCATAAAATAGGTTTTATTATCTAACAAGGTAATACTCTTAATTTATGTGCGCAATATTTTTAACTAATATGATTTTGCGATGACAAAGTAGCTCCTATGTATATAACAGATAGTCGCAACTAAGGCAATTCATGACTGAAAATGTATGCCTAGAACCCAGCAATAAAAGCATCATCGTCAAGATGATGTTTTTATTGCCCCCGATGAAAGCAATCCATACCTCACGAGTCTTTACGGGGACCCTAAGATCATGTATACCGAATCCATTTCTATAAAGGTCCAATTCCAATTGAACCAAACTGTTCCGATAGCGATCGGAATCTCGACATAATCCATTTCACAATTCAAATAGTCTTTGGACGCCTATCATTGGAAATGGTATTATTTGTTTCAAAATTTATTGAATATCTAAATATTATGCATTTAAATTTGATGTGAAATATTAAAAATAGTGCCTCATCAATTCATCCTTCGTCATCTCTTTCTGTTGTTCGCGGCATTTCTTATTTCTACCCATTTACAAGCAGGTATACATTCAAACGAAAAACTATTAGATTCTACAATCTATAAAAATTTCATTGATGCGAATCAAATATTGAAAGAACTTCAGGAGCAAAACAAAAATGAAGAGGCGCTAAAAATTATCGAAGCATTTAAAATAAATGGCACGAAGGATTCAAATCAACTTTTTTACGAAAATTTATTACAGGCCAATTATTATATTAACAGCAATCAATATGATAATGCACAAGCATCTTGTAAAACAAGTTTGCAATATGCACGAAATTTCAAATACCATTCGCAACCGAGTTTAATCGAAAATAAATATGCCATCTTATTATTAAACCAAAAAAAAATAGACTTAGCGCAGCCATTCGTTGAATCAGCTTTACAACATGCTGAATCTGCACATGATACTTTAATGATTGGCAAATCATATGAAACTTACTCTCTTTTTTATAATAAAACAAGAGACGATGAAAATCATATGAAATATTTGTTAAAGGCTTTAGATATTACCTTAAGTACAGAATCGAATCAGGCCCAATATGAACAATTGGCAGGTATTTACACCAGCCTTTCGCGTCAATATGATGTTCAAAATTATCCTGATAAAGCATTAGAATATGGAAAAATAGCACATCGTTTATACAAGGAATCGAATAATAATCGGGGTTTGGCACGAATATGTCAGGCAATACAATTTAATCGTTTACTCACAAAAGAACAACGAATTCAATACTGTAAAGAAGGTATAGAAACATCATCTCGTTGTGGATGGTATGAGTATATGCAAACCTTTCATTACAATACAGCTATTTATTATTCAAAGCTAAACAATATGGATAGTTGCAAACACTATTTCTACAAAGCAAAAAAGTTGAACTTTAAAATTGAAGGAAGTGGCGCAAAAAATGATTTACAAAATGCCATGTATGATGCCACCGTAATTATAGAACCCGACTCAGCTATTGCATTACTAAATAAGTATGAGCAAGAAAGTACAGAAGACCAAAAAAAATCTGCATCTTGGAACAAACGATTCTACTACCGCAAAGCGACTTTAATGGCAGCATTAAAAAAATATGATTCCGCGTATTCTGCATACACAAGATATAAGTCAGTTTCTGATTCAATTCAAAGCAAAGAATTTGTTGAAGCAACAGAAAAGTTGAATATCCAATTTGAAACCACACGAAAAGAAAATGAAATTCTATTATTGAAAAAAGAAAACGATTTACAATCTTTAACAATAAGTAATAAAAACATATTGTTTGCCAAACAAGAATTAGAAAATTTAAAGCAACGTCAAAATTTATTAATTAAAGATTTAGAGCTTAAAAATAAAAACAAATCACTAGCCATTATAAAAGCTGAACGTGAAAAAAAAGAACAGGAATTAGTACTGGTCAATAACGACATACTGACTAAAAGTGCTCAATTAGCTTCTCTCGAACAATTGAAGCGAAATCAAGAATTAAAAATAAAACAGAAACTGATTGAACAAGAAAACAAACGAATTCAAGAAAAGAAAAATTTATGGATTGGGTTTCTCATCTTTGCTGGATTTGCAAGTTTGATTCTCTTATTCTTTGTTCAAAAAAATAAACAAAGAATGCAACAAAAAAATTACGAATCCATTATTGAGTCAATTGAACAAGAACGTAATCGAATTAGTAACGATTTACACGATGATATTGGTTCAACACTAAGTAGTATCGCTATTTACAACGAATTGATTAACGACAAAGTGAAAACAAAACCAGAAATAGTTCCGCAGTTAAGTGAAAAAATATCTGTTCAAATCAACAATTTAATGCGACATACCGAGGATATTATTTGGAGTTTAAAAATCGGACAAAATCAACACGAAACAATTTCAAAAAGAATTCAAGAATACGCTACAGAATTACTTCATTCAAAAAATATACATGCAACTATTGAAATAGATAATGATGTTGAGGACATACTTCAACATCCTGAACAACGTAGAAATATGCTGATGATTATTAAAGAAGCAATGAATAATTGTAGAAAGTATAGTAAGGCAAACCAATTTACTATCAAGATGTCTATTCAAGATAAGCAAGTAATACTCATTTTGAAGGATGATGGTATTGGTTTTGATATAAACAATATAGTATTTGGCGATGGTATTCTCAATATTCAAAATAGATGTAAGCACCTCAATGGTAAATGTGAAATCAACAGCACAGTTGGAGAGGGCACTTCAATTTATTGTACCATGCCTATTTCTAGCTATCTAAAATAAAATACGATTCATTACTTTTGAAGTATGATAAACATTTTTATTTACGATGATAATAAAGCACGTTGCGAAAGTTTACTTGCCTTGATTGAACTTACCGAAGAGATGAACTGTGTTGGTTATGCATCAAATTGCGCAAATGTTTTATCAGATATGCAACAAGCATTTCCAGATGTTGTACTGATGGATATTGAAATGCCTGAAGTAGATGGCATTGAAGGCGTAAAAAATATCAAACACAATTTCCCTTCTATCAAAGTCATCATGCAAACAGTATATGAAGATGCCGATAAAATTTTCGCCTGTTTGAAAAATGGCGCCGATGGATATATTCTCAAAAAAGCGTCTATTCATACTATCATTGAAAGTATTATTGAAGTACACAGTGGTGGCGCATTTATGACACCGAGTGTGGCACTCAAAGTGATGAACTATTTTAAAAAACCCGAAGTCAAAGATGATAAATTAGAAACCTTAAGTCCGCGCGAAATTGAAGTATTAAACAAACTCGCTGAAGGACTTTCTTACAAAATGATTGCCAATGAACTCGGAATCAGTTACGGCACGGTCAACAATCATATTAAAAAAATTTACGAGAAATTGCAAGTACATTCTTTAGGCGAAGCAGTTGCCTATGCCATTCATAATAACTTGAAAAGATAATTTTTTCTTGGGCGGCAAACAGGCCTGTTCCGGCCATGGTGTCGGGGCTTTTCATTACAAGTCCTCGCTCAGGCCACCTTTCAGGATGTCCTTCACTGTGGGCTTTTCATTACAATCCTTGCCGCGAGTGATTCGTATAAATTTAATTACGAATTGTAAATTACGAATTACGAGTGTTACGCCTTTGTTGGTCTTATGACCAATAAAGCTTCAGTCTTTGTGTTCTTTTGACTAACCAACCTTCAAGTCTATAAACTGAATCAGATTCCTAACCACTTCTAAATATATGACTCATTTAATCAACTACAATTAAGTTGTACCTATATCTATATTTAGCTATTGTCAGCGATTGAATTACACCCCACTTTTACATCTGAAAAATTGACAATCAACGTAATACAGAATTTAATAATTACAACTAAATTTCATAGAATGAAAAAATTATTCCTAAGTATGTTTGTTGCATCTTCATTGATTGCAAGTGCTACAGTTCGTACAGTAAATAATAATCCTGCTGGATTAGCACAGTTCAGTGATTTGCAAGCAGCCATGAATGCGTCATCTAGTGGCGATACTATTTTGATACACGGAAGTGCAAGTAGTTATGGCAATGCCGAATTTATTGATAAACGATTAACCATTATTGGACCAGGTATTAGTCCTGAGCGTGATGGACCTATTGTTACAGCGCGCGTTAATTTCATTCAAGTTGCGAATATTAATACAGGCAATTCAAATGGCTCTGCTTTTATTGGCATTGAATTTACATCTGAACTTCGTATCAGTAATAATGGCAGTGGCAATGTTGGTTATCCTGTCGATGGGGTAAAAGTAATTCGAAACAAATTTACAAATGCCGTATTGGCCTTAAACGCTGGTAACAATTACGGAAGTATACATATGCAGAACTTATTTGTAGAAGGAAATTACTTACAAAGTTCAACGATTGCTAGTGCGAGTTCAAGTTATTATTTCACAAATTGCACTTTTATCAATAATGTATTTGCTCGCTCCAATGGCTTCGGTGGTTCATTAGCAAATTTCAATAATTGCACCAATGTCGTTTTTGATCATAATGTCTTTTATGGTAATCAAGCAGATGGGAATCGTTTATTTGATAATTATGGTTTAGGTTTAACATTCAAGAATAATGTCTTTGTAAATGTGAATACATCCAATACACATCCAAATGGAAGTGTGAACATTTTCAATAATTACTTCCAGAATAATATCACATACAACTGCACGAACAATTCACCATGGACAGTTGGAACGAATTTAAATGGAGGTGGAAATATTGTCAATCAAAATCCATTACTTGGTTCACAAGCAGACATTGATGCAGGTACATTCAATCCGTTATTAGATTTCAGTATCCCAAGTGGTCCAGCGAATAATAGCGCAACCGATGGAAAAGATATGGGTGTATTATTTGATGAAACCAGCACAATGAATTGGGCGTATGGCCGCAATAGCAGACTACCCTATATCTATTCAATGAATGTATTAAATACAAGTGTGCCAGCAGGTGGTGTGTTGAATATTCAACTCAATGCACGCAAAGCGAAATAAGACTGTTTAATCAATTTACTAAATCATCAACAACATGAAAACAACGTTGCAACTTTGCTTACTATTATTGAGCAATCTCATTTTAAATGCAACTATTCTTCGTTGCAATAATAATCCTGGAGTTACAGGCACATATCAAACCTTGTACGACGCACTTTCAAATGCATCACCTGGCGACACCATTCATCTCGAACCTAGTTCAATATCTTATGGTTTCATTGGAGGATTCTCTAATCCTTCAATTTCTGTAAACAATATAACATTTATAGGCAATGGTCTGAATTTAAGTGCGAATCCAGGAAATCAAGCAGATACATTGATATCTAAAATAGATTATTTCTTTAGCGGTGGTGATTATAATTCATTTTATGGCATTGAATGTCTAGGTCCAATGTTTATTGCTGGCGATTATAATATTATAGAAAATTGCAAGTTTAAATATTTACGTTTTTACTCACATCATTGCCAACTGAATCATTGCATAATTCCAACGCGATTGACAGGCTCCTTAAATGATATAATTGTACCAAATGTGTTACTCTCTTGGAGTGCACATGATATTGAAATCTCAAATTCATACTTTGGCGGCGCTATTTATTCGGATTCAAATTCATCATACAATATCTCCTTAATTAATAATGTGTTTGATGATACTCTAATGAATTCACTCGATGATCCTCTTAAACTCTTTAATGCAACGTTGATTAATAATGTTTTTAAATCAGATGCGAATGTATTGGACACAAGTGGCAATAATATTTTCATCAACAATATTGCCTTGTCAAATTCATGCATACTACCATCAGGAAATGGGAATATATCTGGAGTAAATCCGAATATTGTGTTTGCAAATCCTGAATCTGCACAAATAGAGGATCAACATATCCTTCCAACCTTCTCTGTTCAAAATGTTGGACTATTTGCTGGCGCAGACCCATACATACCTGGTCGCTCAGGTCCTATACCTAGT
>DAOOQH010000045.1:0-16965 GCA_035388625.1 Chitinophagaceae bacterium
CTCATTTCATTTTTCTACTTCGGGGTGTGGGCTTTTCATTACTATCCCTAACGCTCCTCAACACATGGCTCAACTTAAAATTAGATTTATGCTCACTTGTAAATAAGTAATACCATCTCTTTTAGTAAATGCAAAATGCACTTTAGCGAAGTATGGCTAGACTTGAGTCAAAAGTGAGTGCACTATTCAAAAATATAGACTGTGTCTTTATTATTTTATAAAAAATTTTGAAATAGAGTAAGGGTAGGTTTGTATTTAGGTGTCTAATTGATATAAACCTTTTAAAATAATAATTATGACACGATTTATTTTCACAGCAATTGCATTCGTAAGCATTTCATTTTCATTCATTTCATGTAATAAGGTAGTTGGCACAGGTCCCGCCGTTACAACCACAAGAAACATTTCTAACTTTTCTGGTATTAGTTTATCAATGGATGCAACGGTTAATATTACGCAAGACAGTATTTATTTTGTTGAATTAATTGCCCAACAAAATGTACTTGATATTTTAGAGACCAAGCTCAACGGATCAACACTTTGCTTAGGATATAAAAATTTGAAATATGTAAAGGCCACCGAACCTGTAGTGATTAATATTCATACTCCTTCTATTACCTCTTTAGAAGTAAGTGGTTCTGGCAGTATGTACAATACGCAAACAATTTCAACTTCTAATTTAGATTTGGAAATAAGTGGTTCAGGAAAAATTAGTCTTGCCAAAATAGAAGCGCAAAAAATTACAAGTCAAATAAGTGGCTCAGGAAAAATAAGTGCAAATGCTGGATTTTCAAACTCAGTGAAAAGTGAAATTAGCGGCAGTGGTGATATTGATTTTGTTTCAGTTGAAGCCAATGATGTTGAAACAGAAACCAGTGGATCAGGCACAACTAAAGTGTATGCAAAAAGCAATTTAGATGCTGAAATTTCTGGAAGCGGAAATGTATATTATAAAGGCAATCCAACTATCCAATCAAATATTAGTGGTTCAGGAAAATTGATTAAACTAAATTAGGTAATACCAATTGTAATTTAAAGATGGTCCAAAGGACTTCTTTAAATTTTACAATGGTTAATGCCGATATAACAAAATTGTTGTACAATTTATTGGACTACTTATTTTGTATAATCGGTATAAATCCTATACCCAATTGTTTAAATTTGCAGCGTGGTAGTTCATGATGATCAGTTTCTAGAAGCCTTTACAAAAGGTGATATTAACCAGTTTGAAATAATGTATAAACAATATTTTAAACCGTTACATTGTTATGCCTATACAATTATTAAAGATGAAATGGGGGCTGAAGAAATAGTTCAAAATTTATTTCTTAAACTATGGGAAAAGAAAGAGCAAATTGAAATTCAAACATCATTAAAAGCTTATTTATACAAAGCAGTTTATTTTGACAGTTTAAACTACCTCAAACATGAAAAAGTAAAATCGAATTATCAAACACATACCCAGTATGTTATGAAAAACAATCAAGCAGAGAATGCCACCAATCAATTATATCATCGCAATTTAGAAGAGCGATTACGAAACGCAATGAATGAATTACCCGAACAATGTCGTACAGTTTTTCAACTTAGCAGATTTGAAGAGCTGAAATATAGAGAGATCGCTGAACGATTAAAAATTTCTGAAAAAACGGTTGAACATCATATGGGTAAGGCCTTAAAATCACTTCGATTAAAATTGGTTGACTTTGTTACGATTTCAATTTTTGTTATTATTCACCTTAAAAATAATTTATTTTGAGTCATGAAATATACCCAATGACGGATGAATTACTCGTTAAGTTTATGCTTGATGAATGTAATTCAATTGAAATAGCCGAAGTGAATAATTGGTTGAATCAGCACATCGAAAACCAAGAATATTATCAGGCTTTTAAAAGGGTTTGGGAAGAAAGTAAATTACTGGAACCAACGATGTCAATTGATATTGATGAATCGTGGATACGAATGAAATCTAAAATCGAAAAGCCAAAACCTCAATTCACAGTATCTCGAAAATATTATTATATCGCTGCATCAGTTTTAATCATCCTTGGATTATTTACTTTATTCAATTATATAAATAAACAGCCAAGTTCTGAAAAACCACAATTCGTAATTGAACAGAAATTGATTGAAACTCAGAAAGAAACTCGAATTGATACGCTTTCTGATCGCAGCATTGTAACCTTAAATAAAAATGCGCGTTTAAAATACCCTACCACATTTTCAGAAAAAGAAAGAAGGGTTGAATTGAAAGGAGAAGCTTTTTTTTCAATCACACCGAATAAAGAAAAGCCTTTTTTTATTGATGCAAGTAATGATGTTGAAATACGCGTTGTTGGAACATCGTTTAATGTAAAATCATTTGACGCCTATACCGAAGTTGTTGTAGAGACGGGTATTGTAGAGGTTCGTAAGTTTAATCGAGTGATATTACTTCATCCAAATGAACGAGCCAGAATTGACAAAGAAGATTCAACCATTACAGTTCAAAAAACAAAAGATAAATTATATAAATATTATCGAAGCAAAGAATTTGAATGTGATAATACACCCCTTTGGAAAGTAGTTGAAGTTTTAAATGAAGCCTATGGTGATAGTATTATTATTGGCAGAAGTGAATTAAAAAGTCTTACTTTAACTACTCGCTTTGACAATGAATCGCTTGAAAATATTCTAGATATTATTAGTGAAACATTTGAAATCAAAATAGAAAAAAAAGGAAATAAATATATTTTAAAATAAGAGAATGAATAAAATAATTTTATGTTTTGTAATCAGCATCGTGCTTAATGTCGCAGTCAATGCGCAAAGTATCTTGTCGAACACAGTAACCATTCATGCAAAAAATCAAAAATTACATGAAGTGCTTACCATCATTGGAAATGAGTCGAATATCACATTTTCATACAATACAAAATCCATCAACCGCGATACTTTAGTAACAGTGAATGCGAACAATAAACCTTTGTCTGAAGTGCTACGCATAATATTTAATGCATCGTATGAATTTAAAGAAAGTGGTAGTTATATTATCATTCGACGAAAGCCACTCAGTACAACCAATATCATTAGTAAGTCGCAATCTATGTCAGAGTATTATTCTATTTCAGGCTATATAATTGATGACGAAACGGGAGATAAAATTCCGGATGCAACCATTTATGAAAAGCAACATTTAATTTCTTCGCTCACTGATGAGAATGGGTATTTTATTTTGAAATTAAAAAACAAATATCCTACTGCAAAAATTTCGGTAAGCAAAGCAAACTATATAGATACCTCAATTGATATCAAATCAAAATTTAATCAAAAGGTAAGTATTGCCATGAGCAGAAAGCCAATACCGTATGCAAGAATTGAAACTGAAACATCAGAAATAGTAGCGGACAGTACATCCTTTCCAATCGCTTTTGAAAAAGAAATGGATGGTGATGAAATTGAGAAGTCGTGGATAGGCAGGGTATTGTTGAGTTCAAAACAACGAATTCGAAGTTTAAATCTTAAAAAATTTTATACTACACGTGCTTACCAGTTTTCGTTTGTACCTGGTTTAAGTACTCATGGCAAAATGAATGCTCAGGTGATCAGTAAAACCTCCATCAATTTAATTGGCGGTTATTCGGGTGGTGTTGATATTATTGAAATTGGTGGTGTTTTTAATATTGTAAAACGAAATGTAAAATCAGTTCAAATTGCTGGCGCGTTTAATGTAGTAGGTGGCGATATGAAAGGAGTTCAGGTATCAAGTTTGTTCAATCAAGTAGGGCATTCAATGCATGGGGTGCAAATAAGTGGACTTGTTAATACCGTTAAAGAAGAAGTACAAGGTATCCAAATTGCAACACTCTATAATAAAGCAAAGTCGGTTAAAGGCCTTCAAATTGGTTTCATTAATGTAACCGAAAGTAATGAAGGCACAAGTATCGGTTTGATCAATATTTCAAAAGGAAAAAAACATCGCCGTGTTGGTTTTATTTTGCGACTACCACGAAAAGCGATCTCATAAATTATACAAATTCTAGTGATAAATAGCCCCAGCATTTAGTTTGCGGGGCAGGCACACTATTTGAGTTGTGAATTAGTAAATACCGAGACAATTTTTGTTTGGTACAATAGCATATTGGACCATTACAGAAATGGATTCGGTATTATTCATATCTCAATGCATTTATCGGATTCAATCTCCCTGCTTTTAAAGCTGGATAAATGCCTGCCAATAATCCAACTACTAAACAAATACTCATCCCGATTGCTATCCATAGCCAAGGAATGACAAAGGGCGAATGGAACACGAGTGATAATGAATTGCCAATTAAAATACCCAACGCAATACCGATCATGCCACCACTTAAACTGATAATAACAGCCTCTGATAAAAATTGTAACCGAATAGTTTTGCTATTTGCACCAATTGCTTTTGTTACACCAATTTCACGTGTTCGTTCAGCAACCGAAACCAACATAATATTCATTAGTCCAATGGCAGCACCTAATAAGGTAATTAATCCAATTACACTGGCTGCTAAGGTCACGTATTTTAAATTATCAATGAGTTTGGTTGCAATTTCATCATTCTTATTAATTGAAAAATTATTTTCGTGACGTGCATCTAATCTACGAGTGGTGCGCATCAAACCTTCTGCCTCATCAGAAGCAATATCAATTAATTTAATATCGTTCACCCAAACACTGATCACATAAGATTTTTGCGAAACATTAAACCGTTGACGAGCATTATTCAACGAAATCAAAACCATATTATTGGTACGATCAACAAAGCTCGAACCCTTATCTTCCATTACGCCAAGTACACGATAGCGCGCATCTCCGATTGAAATAAAACCATTGGGCGCATCTTCAATATCATTGAAATACTTTTTTGCAATACCGTTCCCTAAGATGCAGGTATTTTCGCCACTTGAAACATCTAACGAATTAAAATTTCTTCCAAATGATAATGAAGTACCTGCTACTTTTAAATAATTTTCATCAACCCCCATCACAAAAATATTAGGATTCGATTTCTTATTATTTCTTTTAATTGTAGCGGCATTGGTAGCCATTACATTGATGCTCACTGTTGAAGGAAAAGAATAATTTTCTTTGAAAAAAATGGCGTCATTTAATTGAATTCGACTTTGTTCTTGATTTTGTTTTATACGTCGAGGCTTGCCAGTTTTTTTAATATTTTTTGAAACAAAACTTTGTGAAGTAATATTAAAAGTGTTTGAACCCATGCTTGAGAAATTACTATAAATACTACCTTTTAAAATTTCAATTACCGTAATAATTGCAATGAGTGCGGTGATACCAATGGCAATAATGGCAATGGTTAAATTAGAACGTAATTTATTATTACTGATGGCTCGTCGAGCTAATGATATAATATCTGTGTACTTAATATTATTGTTGTTTTAGTTATTTTTTTCATTATTCAAGTTCACATCGAATCTTATTAATTAATTACTTGCTAAAACCTCACCTAGTTTCTTCATTAATTCTTCACCTCGTAAATCTTTAGCAATAATATTTCCTTTGGGATCGATTAAAAAGTTTTGCGGAATACTCTCTATTTCATAATTTCTAGCAACGGCACTTCCCCAACCTTTTAGTTCACTTACATGACTCCAAGTTAATCCATCTTTTGCAATGGCTTGTTTCCATTTATCTTTATCGGTGTCTAACGAAACGCCCAAAACAGTAAAATTTTTATCTTTAAATTGATTATAAGCTGCAACAACATTTGGATTTTCAGCACGACAAGGTCCGCACCATGAAGCCCAAAAATCAAGTAAAACATATTTGCCTTTAAAGCTACTCAATGTAATGGTTTGTCCATCAGGTGTTTCGCTACTAAAGTCGGGTGCCACAGTACCTGCATTGGCTCCCGCAGGTTGTTCTTCATTACCTTTTGCTCCGCCTAAAAAACGTTCAGCAAAATCTTTCGCATTTTTTGAATCAGGAAAACGCTTACCTATATTTTGATAAAATGCTGTAACATATGGACCTTCAATAGCTGGGTTAATTATATTTACGGCAAACAATGCGGATGCGACACTTTTTGTAGAGTCGGCAAATTTTTTCACGTATTCGAGAAAACCACTATTGATATTTTTGAGATCTGCTTGTGCTGCTGCTAAAATTGAATCGTTATTAGGTTGAACTTTAATTGAATCAATGATCATTTGCATAGTGCGCATATCATTAATATTTTCTCTTAGGTTAACTAAAAAGCCTTTGATGGCAATACTTCCCGATGAACCTTCTACCTTATAATCTTCTAACGATTTCCAGTCGCCAGTGATATTTACTTTATCTCCATTTTTCATTGCAAGAAGAATGTACTTTCCTTGTTCAAATTTTAGTCGATACAAATTTTCTTCTTTGGCTTTACTTGACAATTCAAATGTGCCATCTGCGTTTGTCATACCTGAATCAATAAAGATATTACCTTCCATGGCTAATTCTTCAAGTCGGAATTGTTGTTCAGGCATATTGTCGATTTTGCCTTTCATTTTAAAATTAGAATTACAACTGAATAAACCGACAGATAATAACAGAACCCAAATTAAATTTTTCATACTTTATTTATTGAACGCAAAAGTAAGTTAAAATTATTTTCATTAGAGGATATTGGTGATTCAGTTCATGAATCCCGAAATTTCAAGCCAAACTCGCTCCTAAACTTAAACACATTTAGGTTCTCGAAATTTGGACTTTGTGATTAGGAATTTGACTTTTAGAATTTCTGATTTCTGATTTAGAATTTCTTTCTTAGAATTTGTGATTTGGAATTTGTTTATTGGAATTTACGACTTGACCTTAGCCAAATTTTCCTTGACCCTAAATTTCACAATATCAACAATCAGTTTTTCAGGCAAGGGTTCAGACAATGGAAATTGTATTGATCCTTTGGCGGTATGATATTTTTCAAGTTGTTTTTGAAAAGTCGCATTGCCTGAGGGGAGTGCATAAAATCCGATATGGTTTTTCCATGCAGCGAAATAAACTAAATTTCCATGTAGATGAAAGGCAGGCATTCCATAACTGATTTTTTCAATAGCATCAGGTGCTGTTTGTTGAATAAGGGATCTTATTTTTTGCAATCTAGGTCTAACGCTTTCGTCTTGAGCAAGTATATACTCATCAATATCTTTATATGTTTTCATAAATGGATAAAGAGTAAAAATAAAATTTTTGAAATAAATAAAAGTTTCTACTTAGTGTAAAATATAGAAGCTAAGAACAAGATAGAAACCAGATTTTACAAACAGATTCTAATTTAACTCAACGTATTTTTTGAAATTATTCATGATGGCTTGCCAACCACCTTGCTGTAATTCGTAAGCATTTTCATCTTCCGCATCGAATGCTTCTATCACTTTCACATTTTGTTCATTCACTATAAAATTAATCTTCACTTTTCTATCATCTTCTAAATGATATTCAATTTGACTATTTACTTCAATTGCGGTATACGTACCACCAAAATCAAAACCAAAACTCCCATCTTTTGCCTCCATTCGTGATGTAAATTTTCCACCTACTTTTAAATCATTCTCTGCACGAGTGGTATGCCAATCATCTGATGCGGCGTTCCAATTCATGATATGTTGAGGGTTGCTCCAATAATCCCACACTTTTTCAATAGGGGCATTCACTTCCGTTTCGACCTGAATCACCACACGATTTTCAGCTAATTCTTTTACTAACTGCAGCGCTTTAGGTGTTACCGTGGTGAAATAGTCGAGATGCTTTTCAAGAATATCAGTTTTGCAAGTAAGGGTTGTGACGCCATCAACTTCATTCAATGTATAAGTTTCCATTGAACCACTCCAAAGTTTCGATTCGTCACTATTGGGTTGCTCTTCAAAATTTACAACTTCACCTAAATGTTTAAACGCCATAAATTGATTGGGTATACTTTTTTCAATCACACTAAACATACCACTTCCATTAGGACCTAAAAACTGAATTTTACTACCTTCTTTCCAATCCGAAACAGCGTGAGATCCTTCATGATATACGCTCGTCCATTTTCGGTAAGTGGTATCAAACCATAATACTTGCCATACTTTTGAAGCAGGTGCATTGATTGAAATTGAGAATTCAAGATTTTTCATATTTGATTTAAATTAAAGACACTAAAATACCGAGTAATTTAAAACTAAAAAATTTTCTATGATATTGTTTTGATCTTCTGATTGTGATTGGTTTGATGGTTAATTATTTCGCTAAATTCACAAGTTACAAGGATTCACAAAACGTAGAAATCAGACAAGAAATCACTAAAAACAATCTCTCCAAAGGCTAAGCCTTTGCGAGTATTTATGTTCTTTATTGGCTTTGCCAAATTATATAATTCATTCAGAACGTTATTAGCGTTAGGGATAGTAACGAAAAGCCCGCAGCCCGAAGTAGAAAAATGAAATGAGGTACGAATGAAATTTTTCACTTTCGGGGGAGGACTTGCAGTGAATAGCCCGCCCGAACGCCCAAAATAAAAACATTCACTTTAGAAAGACAGAACTACTATTTCTTCCTAAAAAACAACCTCATAGGAACACCCGTAAAATTAAAATGACTGCGTAATTTATTCTCTAAAAAATTCTTATAAGGCTCCTTAACCTCATCTGGATGATTACTGAAAAAAGTAAATGAAGGCACTACCACAGGTAATTGCATAATATATTTAATTGAAACCGCATTACCTCGAAACATGGGTGCTGGGTAACTCAAAATTTCTTTTAACATAATCTCATTCAATTTCGAAGTCGCTATTTTTTGGTTTCTACGTTCAAATACATCAATGGTTTCTTCAATGGCTTTATGTATACGTAGTTTTTCGGTGGCCGAAATAAATAAAATCGGAACATCTGTAAATGGCGCTATTTTATGTCGAATTTCTTCTTCAATTTTTTTACTCGTCATCGTTTCTTTCTCAATCAAGTCCCATTTATTCATGAGTATTACTATGCCTTTGCCTTTGCGCGTAGCCAAACTAAAAATATTGACATCCTGCGAGGTCATTCCTTTAGTGGCATCAATCATCAACATACAAACATCAGCTTCTTCAATGGCCTTCACCGCACGAATGGTTGAGTAAAATTCAATATCCTCTTTCTCTGAACTTTTTTTACGTAAGCCAGCTGTATCAATTAAAATAAATTCTTTGCCAAATAGTTTGTAATGTGTATGAATACTATCTCTTGTGGTACCTGGTATTTCTGAAACGATATTTCGTTCTTGTCCAACCAAGGCATTTAAGATCGATGATTTACCTGCATTAGGTTGTCCAACAATTGCAATTTTAGGTAATTCAGTAACCAATTCGTCGGTAGGTTCGGTCATCAAAGCGGTAATTGCATCCATCATATCGCCCGTGCCACTGCCCGAAAGTGATGAAATAAAATGAAGATTTTCAAAACCCAGACTATAAAACTCAACCCCATCAATTTGTCTTTTGCTATTATCAACTTTGTTTACCACCAATAAAACAGGTTTTCGGCTACGGTGTAAAAGTTGCGCAAACTCTTCGTCGAGACCCATAATACCAGCGGTTACATCAACAATAAACAAAATAACACTTGCTTCTTTAATGGCAATTTCAACTTGTTGACGAATTTCTTTTTCAAACACATCATCGCCATTGGCCACATAGCCACCTGTATCAATTACATGAAAATGTTTACCATTCCATTCACTTTCGCCATATTGACGATCACGGGTTACACCACTCACATCATCTACGATGGCTTTACGCTCACCAATTAAACGGTTGAATAATGTTGATTTTCCTACATTCGGACGGCCTACGATGGCGACTGTATATAATGACATAATGCTTTGAATTAAAATTTTGATTCGAACGAATACATTGATTTTGTACACCAGCTTTTTTTCTAAACCAAGCTATCTTCCCGCTTTACGTTCCAATATCCCGACGTTTAATGTCGGGATGATTTTCACTACAATCGGGTGTAAAAGTTCAGCCTACTGCCAACTTCAACACGCTCCACTTTGATAATTCGTTTATAAAAAAGAACTGAAAAAAAAAGCGACTACCTGTATTAGAAGTATTCGCCATTTTTTTGTTGTTGCGAGGACCGGGATCGAACCAGTGACCTTTGGGTTATGAGCCCAACGAGCTACCGCTGCTCTACCTCGCGGGGCGAAGGTAATATAAAAAAGTTCCCACACCAACTCTTCTTGTTATCTTTGTGGTAATGACAGAATTTAAAAGCGGCTTCGTTGGCATATTTGGTAAGCCAAATGCAGGAAAATCAACACTCTTGAACGCTATCTTGAATGAAAAATTAGCTATAGTTTCTCCGAAGGCACAAACCACTCGAAACAAGATTTTAGGCATTTTAACCGAAAAAAATTATCAAATCATATTTTCCGACACACCCGGACTCTTGCAAAGCGCCTATAAATTACATGAAAGAATGATGGGTGAAGTCGCACTTGCTAAGCAAGGAACCGATATCATACTTTATATTATTGATGCAAAAGATGATATCGCTTCTAATATTGAGATGTTTTTAAGTTTAAAATCAAAACAGGCGACTATTATTGTTATCAATAAAATTGACAAAAGTAATGCTGATAAAGTGGCGGCCATGCGAAAAGAGTTTGAACAAATTAAACAAGTCAAACATATTATTGAAATCTCTGCGCTACAAAAAACAAATCTCGATACCTTAATCAATACGATCGTTACCTTATTACCCGAAATGCCACCCTATTATGATGAAGACACCTTAACCGATAAACCCATGCGGTTTTTTGTAGCTGAAATTGTAAGAGAGAAATTGTTTTTCGAACTCGATGAAGAACTCCCTTATCATGCGGCCGTTTATGTACGACAATATGAAGAGAAGAATACACTAACCAAAATTGTGGCGGATATAGTTGTTACAAGAGAATCGCAAAAAGCCATCATTATTGGGAAAATGGGGGCCATGATTAAAAAAATTGGTCAAGATGCACGAACCGATATCGAAAAGTTTATTGATCGAAAAGTATTTCTTGAGCTGCATGTAAAAGTTCGAAAAGATTGGCGAAACAATGATTTGTACTTAAAAGAGTATGGCTATTAATAAAGTTATGGACTTTGTCGAACTGTTTGAAAATAATATGTATCACCACCCGCTTGTGATCACAGAGCTCAATGATCCATTATTCATTGAAAAAAAAATTCGAATCGACATTCTGCGCCTGGACCTTATTCATCCTCAGATTTCAGGGAATAAATGGTTTAAACTAAAATATAATATTCAAGAGGCAGTCAATCAAAATGCCTCTTCAATTTTATCATTTGGTGGTGCTTACTCAAATCACTTACACGCATTAGCTTATGCCGGAAATTTGATGAACTTCAAAACAATTGGGTTCATTCGTGGTGAAGAGGTAAGAAATGAAACCTTAGATGATTGCAGAAAATGGGGAATGGAACTTCATTTTGTATCTCGATCTGAATATCGGAAAAGATATGATGCTGAATATTTGCTTGAAATTCAAGAAAAATTTAAATCATCTTTAATTGTTCCCGAAGGTGGTAATAATGAAGCAGGGCATAAAGGCGCAAAAGAAATACTAAAGGGTATTGACTTAAAAAAATATTCACATATTAGCACAGCAATAGGTACAGGTGCTACTCTTACAGGTTTAATTGAAACATCGTTTCCAATGCAAGAGTTGATTGGTTTTGTTGCCATCAAACATGGTGAATATCTTGAAGAAGAGATTAAAAAGAATACCAAGAATAAGAATTGGAAATTAATGTATCAATATCACTATGGAGGTTTTGCAAAAACAACACCTGAATTAGTTTCATTTATTCATGATTTTAATAATATACATCAGATAGAACTTGATTATGTTTATACTGGAAAAATGATGAAGGCGATTTTTGAGATGGCAAATGAAAATTATTTTACACAAGGCAGTTCACTATTGTTCATTCATACTGGCGGATTACAAGGAAATAGGTCATTTAAGTAAAAACGTTAAACAAAAAAAAATATTTCCGAAACACTACCCGTTAAAAGTATATTTCAATACCTTCGTTCGCAATAAAAAATGGGCAGTGAAGTTTTACCAAATCTTATTTATTTCGTTATTCTTAAATTATTATTTAAGCGCACAAACAGCAAAGGTGGCATCAGCTTCAAGTGAACAGGCTGCTTTACCCGCCATGACAATCACCACTGAACAAGCCCAAAATAATTTATCTTGGTATTCTCAATATGATGGTATTAAATCGATTTCAATTCAAAGATCAAGTGATAGTATCCGAAATTTTGTGACTATCGGTATCATTAACGCTCCTAAGAAAGGAATGAATCAGTATCGAGATTTACATCCGGTTGTGGGTAAAAACTATTACCGCCTTTCCATTGAATTTGGTGGCGATTTAGAATGGTTTAGCAATACCTATAAGGTTATTCTTGATTCAGCTACACTAGCAAAATCTTTAGAAGAAAAAATTAAAACAGGCACCACAAATGCAACCAATAATATTAAGACAACCGCGAGTGTAAATACAAATTCAACCGCCTCAACACCAACGGCATCAACACCAACAGAATTTTATTTTAGTCCTTCTTCAAAAATTTATACCAATCCATATACAGGGCATATTAATATTAGTTTAGATGACGCATTAAGCCGAAGGTATAGCTTGCGATTTTACGATCCGTCAAAAAATGAAGTCTTAAAAATTTCTCGAATTTCAAAACCTATTTTAATTTTAGACAAGAATAATTTTAATTCGAGAGGAATTTATAGTTTTCAATTATTTGATGGAAGTTCTTTAGTTGAAACGGGCTATATTACAATATACTAGAAATAGTTGTTGAAAATTAAATTTCATCTTTGCAGAAAATTGTACTTTCTCTTTTGAAAAGATAACATTGTGGTTGATTAATAAAAATGAAAACTGATCGTCTTGCATACAATTGAACCATATTATAATTGGCGACATCTTTATACCGCTGAGGAGGATGAGCAATCTCCATTTTTTGGAAATGAATATAGTGAATTTGAATTTACAAATACGGTCTATAATTATTATATTCATCCACAATGGGATGAAATAGGATCACGTACGCTTTATATAAAAATAATTTTTGTCGACTATGATTTCAATTTTGCAATTATAGAAATGATGGGTGAATGGAATGATGCAATTGAAAATGATATCCAAACCATGAAACGAAATATCATTGATTTATTAATTGCAAAGCATATTTATAAATTTATTTTAATTGGTGAAAATATATTGAACTTTCATAGTGACGATGATTCATATTATGAAGAATGGTACGAGGATATAAGAGATTTTGGAGGTTGGATTGCTGCAATTAATGTGCCTGAACAAACTCAACACGATTTTAAAAAAGCTCGAATAACAAATTATATTCAATTTCTTGAGGATGATAAATGGCGAACATTTAATCCTATGCATTTTTATGAAAAAGTAGATAATGAAATGATGAATTTATTGGAGTAAATTCAATTTTTAATTCGAAAACTCAATTCCAAATTAGCGTTTATAAACAATGGATGAATTAACACTAAGTAAAAAGTTTAGCTATCTTGGCAACGATCTTATTCAAGCCATTTTAGAGGTATCAGAAATTAAAACAATTCCTGCGAATTTAGAAATCGTTAGAGAAGGTCAATATATTAAAGTGGTTCCTGTTGTTTTGACTGGCTTAGTAAAAGTGTTTACCAAGTTTGAAGATAAAGAACTTCTTCTTTATTATATTCAACCTGATCAAAGTTGTATTATGTCGTTTTCCTCCGCAATTCATCACGATAAAAGTAAAATATTTGCTATTACAGAAAGAGAATCAACTATACTACTGATACCTTCTGAAAAAATTGCAAAATGGATCACTGAATTTCCTGCAATCAATACCTTGTTTTACAATCAATATGATTTACGATATGCCGAATTAATTGATTCAATTCAACATCTACTTTATTATAAACTGGATAAAAGAATTCTTGATTATTTAAAAGATAAAATTGAGGTATTAGGTAATAATCCAATTAAAATTTCGCATAAAGAAATAGCCAATGATTTAGGAACAGCGAGAGAAGTTGTGAGTAGACTCATTAAAAAATTAGAACATGATCAAATACTCAAGCAAAATCATGATAGTATTGAACTTTTTTTTATGTAGTGACTTTTGTCACCATCTAGTTTAAGTAATGATAATAAGTTTGCATTGCAATTGAATAAAATGAAAACAGTTTTTAAATTTATAATTGTTTGTCTCTTATGTATTGGGCTCATTTATTCGGTTGTACTTATTATTCAATTTTTAAACAAATAAAAACAAAAAGATGAAAAAAAACATGAACTCAGTTGACAGAACTGTAAGAATTATTATTGCTGCGATTATTGCTGGACTTTATTTTACCAATGTTATTACAGGAACTTTAGGAATCGTACTTCTTGTTTTAGCCGCAGTCTTTACATTAACAAGTTTGATAAGTTTCTGTCCATTATATTCAATTTTTGGTATATCCACTTGCGCAGTTAAGAAATAATAGCATAATCTACGTATTGAGTTTATTTAATTGTGAATAAACTCAATACATAGATTTGATTAGTATCTCAATTTCAAGGAATTTTAAAGGGTTTACACAATTTTAGTTTGGATAACTATTGGCAATAATGATTACACTGATTTTAATCTGAATGATTTTCACTTCACTAGAAAATTAATATTGTAAAAACATTCAACCTAGTCAATACCAATTTTTGTACTTCTTCTTTGTAGTAATAGCGTATCTCGCCAAACATTATTCATTTTGGCGATCTTTTCTCTTGTACCTACAATTCTAAATCCTTCATTGAGATGTAATTTAATACTGGTTTTGTTTTCTGGAAATACACCTGACATTAAACTCCAAATTCCATTTCTCTCGCTTTCAGCTATTAATCTTTTTAATAAAATGGTACCGACTCCTTGATCTCTAAAATCTTTGTGTACATAAACACTAATTTCAGAAACGCCTTCATAAACACATCTTTCAGAAACTGGTGACAAGGCTGCCCAACCAATCATTTTATTATCTATGAGGACAGAAATTCTACTATGTAAACAATGTTGCCTATTCCATTTATTCCAATCAGGAACCGATGTTTCAAAGCTTGCGTTTCCTGTTTCCAAACCTTGTAGATAAATTTGTTGAACCTCAGAAAAATTATCTTCTAAGATTGTGTTTATTTGAAGTTTTCCCAATTCAATTTTCATATTGCTTTATTTGAATGATTAACAACAACCACCGCCTGGTGTGCAGCAAGATTCGCCTGCCGTTGCTAATTCAGATAAATTAACTTTTAGCTTATCTGCAGGTATGCCGCAATGATCTTTCGCTAAGCAATTTGTTTCTTTATTCGTTAAACGCAAATTGCCACCAGAAACTTCAAGACCATATTTGCCAATTGTTTCAGACTGGTATTCAACTTCAATATCTAAATCTTCATTTCCGATGATTGTTTCATATTTTGAAATAATACCAAGAAGTTTTTCTGGCGCTAAACGATGATCTAAATCATTTGCAGTCCATACTTGAAGATTAGCAGATCTTTCTTCACGCACGGTTCCGCCGCAATCAATAAAATGTTTTGTAATGAGTCCGATTTCGGTGATATGAAAATGTGATGGCACAAATTCACCGTGAGGGAGTTCGATATTTAATGTATCGACACTTGTAAGAAAAGTTTTTAAAGAAGATAGTTTCATGATGTATATTATTTTGTTTAGTTTGAATAAATAGATTTTGTAAAGTTTAGCAGCATTTTTTCATAAGTTTTGTAAAGATTTCTGACATATGTTTTTGAAACTTATTAAGTACTTTTTCATCAATGCAATAACAAATGGCCGTTCCTTCAATAGTGCCTTTAATTAAGCCACAATTTTTCAGTTCTTTTAGATGTTGTGATATAGTGGGTTGTGCAAGGGGTAATTCGTTTACAATATCTCCACAAATACATGAATCAACTTTAAGTAAATATTCAATAATAGCAATCCGTGCAGGATGACCTAACGCCTTTGATATCGAAGCAATTTCATTTTGTTTATCTGTGAATAATATTGTTTTGGTTGCGCCCATGATTTAATTATAATATTGCAATATTACGATTAAGATTTGAATCGACAAATCTTTTTTTGTTCAACTACTTTTATTTATAATTCTATAATTGATGCTCGATATAATATCATCATATCATTTCAACTGCAAAATCTAGGTTCAACTATTGCAACCTTTTATTTATTAAAGCAATTGTTTTTAAAAAATGGATATGATAATCCGTTATTGTGCACCCATTTCAATTCTTCTTTAATGAGTCAAATAGCTTTAACCTAAGTTACGCATTAGAATTTAACAAAGGCAAATGCTAATGCGTTAGTTGGACTTACCCCGATTTAGAAATTGTTTTCAAGCTTTGTCAAACGTTGAATTACAATTCCTTTATCGAATCGGCATTTCAAATGCTGAATCTGGGTTTAAATCTAGTTGATAGTTCAACAAGTCATTGTCTCACAGATAGCACAGCATCCACAGATAATAACCATTCTATAATTTATGAACAATCTGAATTCCTATGAATTAGAATTGGTTTAATTTGAGAAGAGAACAATTGAAAAATCGAAGATTAAACTAGATTGAAAATATAATAGGTATATTTTTTGTATTTATCTGTGTTATCGGATTGATCTGTGAGAATAATTTTAGTACTAGCCCTGGATGCGACATTTCTGATTCTTAAAATTTTATGTTGATAATCCTTTGAAGATAACTATTACAATCGAGGATATAGATACAGTTCAATACCTAAATGCAGTTTTTTAGTTCAATTTGAATTGAGTAGGTAATAACATAGAAAGCAAGCGGCTTTCAATATGCAGGTATTTACAATATTTGTAAAATTTGATA
>DAOOQH010000046.1:0-3150 GCA_035388625.1 Chitinophagaceae bacterium
GGCAGTACTAGCACTAGGATTGAATTTGATCAATCAACTACTGATGGTCAATCGGAACCCCCAGTAGTTGATTGTTCCCATTGAATACTTGTGCCAGTATTGCCAGTCAAATTATAAATGGTTGCGGCACCAGAAGCAATACTTGTTGGCCCTGAAATGGTTCCTCCTAAAAGTGGGGTAGTACAAATTGGCGCGAGTTCAATGGTAATATCATCTATATTGATGTCCCACATATTGGCAATACTAAAGGCTTTAAAACCAATATAATAAATGCCTGAACTGCTTGGTGAAAATGATGAACTAATTCCTTCTAAATAAGTGGTATTGACAAAATTGGTACTACTAAAAATAGCAGACGAGGTCATGCCAGCTGCAGTTGCTGAATTTCCCCATTTTATTTCTAAATTTTCAGGATAGCTAGCAGAACGTGCTCTATACCAAAAACGAATTCTATAATTTGTACCAGCAACGAGTGATAAGGGTGCAGTAAATGCCCAGTCGTTTGCAGCAAGAGTTGGATTGTATGGATAGGTGAGTGTATTGGTCCCTGATCGTGGATTTAATGTACCCGGTGACCATGAAAACCCATCAGTATTGGCATCTGAAACACTCCAGCCACAAGGCATAGATGAACTTGCATCAAAGTTTTCGGTATAAGGAAATGTAGAAATTGTTGGATTGATATAAGTCACTTGAACAGGTGTTGAAAACGTTGTAGCGCCGCATGTTACAGCACATCGCAACCAAGTTGTTGTTGATAAGCTTGCTGAATAACTTGAACTAGTTGCCCCAGCGATTGGGGTATAAACTGTATTGTTTGGGCTCGATTGCCATTGGTAGGTTTGTCCTGTTCCAAATAAGATGCCTGATAAATTAAAGAATACGGTTGTTGGAAGACAAATTGAATTGGGAGATGCATTGGTTGTTGCAACTATAGGAGGGTTAACACATGGTTGAGGATTGGCCAATTGAAGTGCTGTAAAAGCATTTACTCGCCCATATCCTAAATCGTTACTCCAAGTGCCATTCGGTTGATTGGCAACACCAGCATTATAGGTATATCCTCCAACCTTATCACAAGTAGATTCAATAATTTGTCGCGCTTGTGTCATTGTCAGTGATGGATTCACAGATAAAATTAATGCCATGACACCAGCTGCATTCGGTGTTGCAGATGATGTGCCATTGAAGGTGGCAGTATAATCGCCGGTACTATATCCGTTAGCACCACTTATATCACAAGTATAAATTTTTACACCTGGGGCCGAAATATCTGTATTGACCCCATAGTTAGATCCCCAGAAGCTTTCTCCATCACATGAACTGGGACTTTTACGCTGATTACACATACTCATTGCAGTTACTGAAATAACATTACTTAAATATCCAGGATAACTTACAGATGAATTGTCATTTCCCGCCGCAAAAAGTACAGGTGAGCCTAACCCGCCACGTCCTTGTGTTGTGGCTCTGCCAATCGGATCGTTAATCAATGTTGACGAACTTCCACCTCCCCACGAATTGCTAAGAACATCGGCATCACCTTGATCCCATGCCCAATCTATACAAGTTCCAATCCAAGCATTTGAAGTAATCCAACTTGCCCCTGAACTATAAGCAATTCTAACAGGAACAATTTTCGCATTGTAAGCAACTCCAGCAATACCTAAATTATTATTGCCCACTGCAGCAATAATGCCGGCACACGCAGTTCCATGGGCATCATCACCTGTTGGGGCGCCTCCACTTCCCAAGCCTGTACCATCAAATCCAGGAAGCATATTTCCTACTAAATCTGGATGAACTAAATCTACGCCTTCATCTATAACTGCAACTTTTGTAAAATTGGTTCCTGTTGAAAGTGTCCATGCATTAAAGATATTCATATCTGCACCAGGAGTGCCACTATATTGAATAGAAGACCCAGTATTATTTAACGACCATTGATAATTTAAATAGGTATCATTTGTTGAAAATTTCTTCATTACCAATAAAAAATCAGGTTCAGCACAACTAAATTTTCTAGTCTCAGCTAATTTATTTGCAATTTCTAAAGCATTACCATTTGAATTTTTATCTACTTGAATAAAATAAAGTAGTTTGTCGTATTTGTAAGCGTTTTCAATGGTAAACTTATATTTTTTTGATTCTGCCTGAAGCAGACTCATGTCATTCGCTGATTTTAGTTTTACAAAAAATGTTTCTGTTATGCCTTGTAATGTACCATCAGCATAAACTAAAAACGGATTAGCGTAAACAATCTTCTCCTCTAAATTTAGTTGAGCTAGCAAATCATTAATTTTCTTAGAATTTAAATTATTGCCTTGTAATTCTAGTATCGAAACTTTCGGCGAAGGTAGAGCCATACTTCTTTCAAATGACTTGAGTAATGGATACTTTTTTATAATATTTGCTTGTTCAACAAAACTTGTATTCGATTTAAATTTAACGAGAATCTTCTTCATCGAAATTTCATATTCAACCTTTCCATTGGGTGTGTATGAATAAAATGATTTAGATTGGGCATTCATTTCGTTTTGCCTAACATTATTATTGTCTTGCGCATTAAGCAAGTTTGAACTGAATAAGCAAATGGTAATTAAGGAGAAAATTATTTTCTTCATTTTAATAAATTTATTGTTTGAGAAAAAGGCGTAGGTGAGTGTTTGTGAAAAATGACTAAATCTTATTTAGAAACGAAAATAAATAAATTTTTTATGTGAACACATAAATTAGCCATTTTAACATTTGAAGACTATTTACTATATTGAATTGAGTATCAATTTTTTAAATAAAATTTTAATCAATTAATGAATCATTTGCTTTATGTAAAATTTCATATCTCATTGAAATCGATTCAAATTAAATTTCTAATTGTAACGATAAAATTTGATTTTAGCCTCTGCCAGACTGCATTTAACCTCAATTCATTTTTGATTATTTGAAATAAAACTTTTCTTTGTATCAGCATCAAGGTCCGACTTTGATCACCAAGATGCTACTTGAATTTTTAAATGAATGTTTCTTTTTTATAGCTTCGAAATATTCGTAAGCGTTGTTTGATAGTTTTTGTTCTTTTATGTGTAAAATTGGTTGCTTATCAGGAGCAACCTTTTTTTATATAGCTAGCCCAATCCATGAAATCTGTAA
>DAOOQH010000046.1:3250-6275 GCA_035388625.1 Chitinophagaceae bacterium
TCAGTGTAATCCTTCAAATCCGTGATTCAGACAAAATAATCTGAATCACGGATTATACAGATTAAAAGATGAATACGGATTGAATACAGGTTAGGGTCAACATTTCTAAAATCCGTAATTCAGTTAATTGTATTCAAAATCTGTGCAATCTGCGTAATCCTTCTTATCCGTGATTCAGACAAAATAATTTGAATCACGGATTAAACAGATTAAAAGATGAACACGGATTGAATGCAGGTTAGAATCAGTATTTCTAAAATCCGTAATTCAGTTAATTGCATTCAAAATCTGTGCAATCAGTGTAATCCTTCAAATCCGTGATTCAGACAAAATAATCTGAATCACGGATTAAACAGATTAAAAGATGAACACAGATTGAATGTAGGTTAGAATCAATATTTCTAAAATCCGTAATTCAGTTAATTGCATTTCTAATCTTTGCAATCAGTGTAATCCTTCAAATCCGTGATTCAGACAAAATAATCTGAATCACGGATTAAACAGATTAAAAGATGAACACGGATTGAATAGAGGTTATAATCAATATTTCTAAAACCCGTAATTCAGTTAATTGCATTCCTAATCTGTGCAATCCGTGTAATCCGTAAAATCCGTGATTCAGACAATTGCATTCCTTAATCCGTGCAATCAGTGTAATCCTTCAAATCCGTGATTCAGACCATTACAATCCTTAATCCTTCAAATCAGTGATTCAGACATCTACATTTATTCCGACATTTATTTCAACTTGTCCAATTATCTTTGCACAACTTTAAATTAATTATGTCAGAGACTAAAAAAATCAACGATTCAGGGATTGAAATAAAAAAGCTATATACATGCGCTTCTATAGCCAATGAATTGCCAGGCGAATTCCCATTCACACGCGGTGTTCATGAAGGTATGTATCGCGATAAACCATGGACAATCAGACAATACGCAGGTTTCAGCACGGCAGAGGCTTCAAACGAACGGTATCACTTTTTACTTAACCAAGGTGTTACAGGATTAAGTGTTGCGTTTGATTTGCCAACACAAATAGGTTATGATAGTGATGATGCTATGGCTGCTGGTGAAGTTGGTAAGGTTGGTGTGGCCATCGACTCAATCGAAGATATGGATCGATTGTTTAAAGGTATTCCACTTGAAAATGTAAGTACTTCAATGACCATCAATGCATCAGCATTTATTTTATTAGCGTTTTATATTGCGCTTGCAAAACGCCAAGGCGCCGATATTAAAAAAATAGCTGGAACCATTCAAAATGATATCCTTAAAGAGTATGCCGCAAGAGGAACATTTATTTATCCTCCAAAAGTAAGCATGCGTTTGATTACCGATATTTTTGAATTCTGTAGTCAGGAGGTACCCAAATGGAATACCATTTCAATTTCTGGTTACCATATTCGTGAAGCTGGAAGTACCGCTGTACAAGAACTCGCTTTTACTTTATCCAATGGAAAAGCTTATCTAAAAGCAGCCATCGAAAAAGGACTAGACATCAATGTATTTGCAAAGCGATTGTCTTTTTTCTTCAATGCCCACAATAATTTGTTTGAAGAAGTCGCTAAATTCAGAGCCGCCCGTCGCATGTGGGCAAAAATGACGAAGGATTTGGGTGCTACTTCTATCGAGGCACAGAAACTTCGTTTTCATACACAAACCGGAGGAAGCACACTTACAGCGCAACAACCCATGAATAATATTGTACGAGTGGCAGTTCAAACCTTAGCAGCCACCATGGGTGGAACACAAAGTTTACATACCAATGGATATGACGAAGCCTTGAGTTTACCAACAGAAGCTGCGGCAACAATAGCACTTCGCACCCAACAAATTATTATGGAAGAAAGCGGCATTTGTGATACGGTTGACCCTTGGGCAGGTTCATATTTTATCGAAAATTTGACCAACGAAATGGAAGCCTCTGCAAATCAACTCATCGATCGAATTGATGCAATGGGTGGTGCAGTAAGTGCTATCGAACAAGGTTTTATGCAAGAGCAGATTGCAAGTGCCAGTTATACATTTCAGAAAGCACTCGAGCGTAACGAAAAAATTATTGTTGGCGTAAATAAATATCAAAGCAAAGAAACCAGCAAAACACCCATCATGAAAATTGATGCAGCTATTGAGAAACAACAAATTGATCGTTTAAAATTATTTAAACAAAATCGCGATCAATCAAAAGTTTCAAACTGTCTAAATCAAATTGCAGAAAAAGCACTCACCACCGAAAATTTAATGCCTATTGTAATTGATGCGGTTGAAAACCATTGCACCCTTGGCGAAATAGCAAATTCACTTCGAAAAGTTTGGGGCGAATATCAAGGTTAATTTTTTAATGTGGGCGTGCCCTTCGCAAAGCCTTCGGTCGGGCTTTACACTGCAAGCCATGCGAAGCGCATGGGCTTTTCGTTGCAATCCCTCACGCTGAGCTCACCTCATGAATGACTAACCTCAATTATAACTGGCCTATCTTTCTAGATTATAGTTTTGAACAATTAATTCTAGTTCTATTAGTTTTTTATAATACTTATCATTTGGGGTTATGTCATTAAGAAGCTCAAAAATTATTCTATAGTCTTCTTCATTTGATATTTTGCCTTCTTTTAAGATCTTATTAATAATACTAATATTGAATTTATCTTCTATTTGCTTCTCTCCAAAATTGTGAGATAAGAGGGACTTCAATTCAAGAATTTCATTCTTTGGCATTCCTTTAGACCAAGCACTTATATCACTTGAGAGTGTTTTTAGATCTCTCAAATTATTATTTTTATATGTGTTTTCTAGAATATTTTTACAACTCATAATACTTGAATCGTAGTTACTTTTAATTAACATAAAATCAATAATAAGTAAACTTCTTTCGTAGAGATATTTAATGTCTTTGTCTTTCATAAAAACAAAATTAGTAATTACCATTGTGTAAAGGGAGCAATATTTCCACTAGCGTATGAATGTGGCGTTGCTCTTTCGTGTTAGCTTCTCGTACTTCTGCGTTTAGTTTCATTGAGGTTCG
>DAOOQH010000046.1:6285-16896 GCA_035388625.1 Chitinophagaceae bacterium
CGAGATTTAATCACTCAGTTGTTAAGCAATAAATTTATATTTCATTCTCGCGCTAGTGGACAACGGAAACAACGCCAATTTGCTTCTTTGCTTGTATTTCAAACTTTTCGTATCCACTTGTTAGTATCGCAGAAATAATTTAATAAAATCAATGATCAAGTAAAAGAAACTAAGTGAGATTATAAAAATTATAATCAAAAAATAATAAATCAATCTGGCGGTGAAAGGACTCACAGGCTTATCCTTAAACTTAGAATTGATTTTTTCAAGTCGATCCCTGGTAATATATTGATGAGATAAATAATAAGGGATTATCATTGCCAGTAAAAAAATAATAAATAAAACCCAGAAATATTTTGAGAAATTAAAGTCTATTAAAATAGATAAATAAAATATGAATAAGAAACTGTAAATGCCAATAATTCCTCCAAAGCCTCTAGCGGTTCGTTCGGTGTGACTAGCTCTGTACCAACGTTTCCTGCCTTTTTTTCTTATGTTTACCACATAAATTAAATGAACTAATAAATCTATCATTTGTTGAATTTATTATTTATTTAGTGATCAACTTATTTATTACAGAATCCCAATAAATTTCATCATTTATTTGTGATTCTTTGACAGAGAAACTACATGCAGTCTGGAATATTATTCACTTAAAAAGCAATATCATAAATCAATATTCATTCATGATGGGTTCAAAAGTAAAAATCGCTTAGTAAAAAATTTCTAATCTAACGACTCAACGTAATTACATTGTCCCAATTATTTACCGGACTTGTTTCACGGCCATAATAAGTCAATTTTAATGCCGAAGCAGTAAGGTTATTGATTGTAAAAGTATCACTATCCATAATTAATTTAGTATCATTTAAAACACTATACAATAAAGTGTCATTTCCTCCTGCAATGCGCAAATAAGCTTTATTGTTAGCACTAAAATCAATATAATCTCCCGCTACTCCATAACTATTTATATTATCAATTTGAGTTGTTGAAGTACCTAAATATTGAATGTCTTCAATACTCACTAAATTCCATTTGTGTTGAAGTTTTTGTGTCGTGGTTTCTGCAGTGCTTGTGTTCGTTTTGTCTTTGCTGCATGATGCAAACAAAACCATCATTGAGATACTAAGAATGATAAGCTTGTTCATTTTTTTGATTTTTTATTTGAGTTGCAAACTTAGTTTCTTTTCGTTAGAAATTAAATGTGATTATTAGAGCCACACTTCTATTGGTTATTACTATTTAAATTAGACTAATTCATTATTCTCTGAAATAATAGCAGGTATTTTCAAAAAATTCGGCTACTTCGTCATGAAAAATAAAATACTACGACAAAATGTAGTGTTCTTTTCGTTTGGATTATGTTTTGCTATATCAGTTAAAAAACATAACCTATATGAACTTAAACAATTTCACAATCAAAGCCCAAGAGGCGGTTGCAGCCGCACAGCAATCAGCATTCAATCATAAAAATCAACAAATTGATACCAGTCATTTATTACACGCTATGCTGGATGAAGAAAATAGCTCCATCGAATTCTTATTAAAGAAGAATGATGTGAACGTTGCTTTTTTACAACAAAAAATAAATGAGATCATTTCTAAAATTCCAGTCGTGAGTGGCGAGCCTGCACAAATTATTTCGCGAGAAATGAACCAAACTGTTTTAAAAGCAGGATCATTTTTAAAAGAATTTGGTGATGAATTTATCTCTCTTGAACATTTACTTCTCGGACTACTAAATAATAATGATGCAGTTGCCAATTTATTGAAAGACGCCGGATTAAATCAAAAAAACTTAATTAAATCAATAAAGGAATCTCGTAAAGGAGCGACGGTAAGTTCACAAGGCAGTGAAAACAATTATCAATCCTTAAAAAAATATGCGAAGAATTTAAATGAATTAGCAGAAGCAGGTAAACTCGATCCAGTAATCGGACGAGATGAAGAAATTCGCAGAACATTGCATATCCTTTCACGCCGATCAAAAAATAATCCAATTTTAGTGGGTGAACCTGGTGTTGGTAAAACCGCCATTGTTGAAGGCTTAGCACACCGAATCATCAATGGTGATATACCCGAGAATTTAAAAAACAAAACCATCTATGCCTTAGATATGGGACAGCTTATTGCTGGAGCAAAATTCAAAGGTGAATTTGAAGAGCGTTTAAAAGCGGTTATTAAAGAAGTAACTGATAGTGATGGCGATATTATTTTGTTTATTGATGAAATACATACCCTAGTAGGTGCTGGTGGCGGTGGAGAAGGTGCAATGGATGCTGCCAATATTTTAAAACCTGCTTTAGCTCGTGGCGAACTCAGAGCAATCGGTGCTACGACTTTAAGTGAGTATCAAAAATATTTCGAAAAGGATAAAGCCCTCGAACGACGTTTCCAAAAGGTAATGATAGATGAACCTAGTATTGAAGATGCCATTTCTATTTTACGTGGTTTAAAAGAACGTTATGAAAGTCATCATCATGTACAAATAAAAGATGAAGCCATTATCGCTGCTGTTGAACTTTCGAGCCGATATATTACAGATCGTTTTTTACCCGATAAGGCTATCGACTTAATCGATGAAAGTGCTGCTAAGCTTAAATTGGAGATGAATTCGATGCCTGAAGAATTAGATGAATTAGAACGCCGGTTGCGACAATTAGAAATTGAACGTGAAGCCATCAAACGCGAAAATGATGAAAAGAAAATGCAAGAACTTGGAAAAGAAATTGCAAATATTGCAGAGCAACGTGATGCCTTCAGAATTAGATGGCAACATGAAAAAGAAGGCATCGACGCCATTCAAAACATTAAAACGGCCATCGAACAATTAAAATTAGAAGCAGATCAAGCTGAACGAAATGGTGACTTTGGTAAAGTAGCCGAAATTCGATATGGTAAAATAAAAGATCAAGAAACCTTACTTGCACAAAAAAATGACGAGCTCGAAAAAGAAGGCAATAACCACAAACGTTTGCTGAAAGAGGAAGTTGATGCCGAAGATATTGCAGCTAACGTGGCAAAGGCTACCGGTATTCCTGTAACACGTATGTTACAAACCGAAAAGGATAAATTATTGAGTCTTGAAGATCATTTGCATCAACGTGTGGTTGGACAAGAAGAAGCGATTACAGCAGTATCTGATGCCATACGTAGAAGCAGGGCTGGATTACAAGATGCACGAAAGCCAATCGGTTCATTCATTTTTCTAGGTACAACAGGTGTAGGTAAAACCGAGTTAGCAAAAGCCCTAGCAGAATTTTTATTTGATGATGAAGGCATGATGACTCGAATTGATATGAGTGAATACCAAGAAAAACATAGTGTAAGCCGCTTAGTAGGTGCGCCTCCAGGATATGTTGGATACGATGAAGGTGGGCAACTTACAGAGGCAGTTCGTCGTAAACCATATAGTGTGGTGCTTTTAGATGAAATTGAAAAGGCTCATCCAGATGTATTTAATGTGATGTTACAAGTTTTAGATGATGGTAGATTAACTGATAATAAAGGTCGAGTAGTGAACTTTAAAAATACCATCATCATCATGACAAGCAATATGGGAAGCCATATTATTCAAGAAAATTTTGAGAAGGTTACAGAAAAGAACAAAGAAGCGGTTGTGGATAAAACAAAAGTTGAGGTCATGAATTTGTTGCGTCAAACAATTCGTCCTGAGTTTTTAAATAGAATAGATGAAGTCATTATGTTTCAACCTTTGATGAAAGGAGATATTAAAGAAATCATTAAAATTCAATTAAAAGATCTTGTTCAATTATTATCTAAACAAGGTATTCAATTGCAGTTTAGTGATTACGCTTTAGAGTACCTAACTGAAAATGGATTCGATCCACAATTCGGTGCTCGACCACTAAAACGTTTAATACAAAAGGAGATTATTAATCTACTTAGTAAAAAAATCATTGCTGGCGATATTGAAAAAGACAAACCAATTATTGTAGATGTATTTGATGGGGTAGTGGTTTTGAGAAATGAATAATTGTTAATTTGTAAACCAATTATTTATTGATAACTAATATTGTTCGTACCAATTAAACTTGCTATGAACAATATTAGTTTTTTCTTTTTTAAGATATTCTAAAAACGAAAGTGCGGCAGGCGTGTGTTTCTTCCCCTTTAACCAAATCAATTTCCAAACAGTTTTAATTGGCAATGCTATCAATGGTATAATTTGAAGTTCCTTATTCTGAAGTTCATTTTTGATACCAATCAGTGGCATAATCGAGTACCCAAGACCTGCAATAACAGCTTGTTTAACCGCTTCGTTAGAGGTTAATTCTATTCTTTTTAAAACTGAAATATTGTTTTGTTTGATGAATACTTCCATCACCTCTCTGGTACCTGATCCTTTTTCTCTAAAAATCATTGGTACCTCTTTAAATAAATTATAGTTCAACTCTGATTTCTTATATTTCTTCTCCATATTGCCTACAAGAAATAGTTTGTTTTGGAGTAAGTCTAACGACTCAATATTGAGCGAATTAGGAAGAATTGAAACGAGTGAAAAATCAACTTGATTATTTTCAAGACTTTCAATTACCTTGTTTTTATTTGTTACATCCATTAGCAATTCAATTCCTTGATGTTGTTTAATAAACGATGATAAAAAATAGGGCATTATATACTTGCCAGTTGACACTATCGAAAATTTGAGTGTTCCAATCAGTTGACCTTTAAATGCCATTGTTTTGTAATTAATTGCATAAACAAGGTTGAGAATTTCTTCAGCAACTAAAGCAATTTCATAACCGAACTCCGTAATAAATATTTTTCTTCCAACAACTTCGGTGAGCGGGATTTCAAAAGAGTCTTGAAAGTTTTTTAATTGGATTGAAACTGCAGGTTGCGAAAGATGCAACTCTTCAGAAGCTTTTGTAACGCTATTTGTCTTCACTATTTTTAAAAATATCTGCAGTTGATTTAATGTATAATTCATAAAAATATTTAATGTATATCATCACAAATATAAATAAAATATTATCATTCTCTTAATGCAGATTTGCACCATAAATAATTAAAAACATGAAAAACATAATAAGTGTAATTACCGGATGTACAGTTTTATTATTTTCAAGTTGCGCAATTATAAGACCAGGTGAGGTTGGTGTTAAACAAAAACTTGGAAAAATAAAGAGACAAATTGAAAATGAAGGTCCTGTATTTTATAACCCATTTACAAGTCGGGTTATTAAGGCCTCCACACAAACCAATAACCTTGAATTATCATTGAGTTTGCCGAGTAAAGAAGGTTTGAGTATAACTTCTCAAATTTCGATCTTATATCATTTAAATAAAGATAAGGTTCCAGATATAATTCGGGTTATTGGGCTTAACTACGAATCCATTATTGCAAACGTTTTTCGTTCTGCTTCAGCTGATGTTTGTTCTCAGTTTTTTGCAAAAGATATGCACTCTGGTATGCGTTCTGAAATCGAGAAAGCAATAAAGAGTAAAATGGAAGAAACAATGAAAAGTCAAGGTATTATAATTGAATCTGTGCTTATGAAAAGTATTCAATTACCACCCGGTTTAGCAAGTTCAATAGAACAAAAATTACAAGCTGAACAAGATGCACTTAGAATGGAGTTTGTATTACAACAAGCAAAATTGGATGCAGACAGAATGATAATTGAAGCAACAGGAACACGTGATGCTCAAAAAATACTTTCCGAAGGATTGACAGATCAAATTATACGTATTAGAAGTATAGAGGCTTTTAATGAATTGTCGAAATCTCCTAATAGCAAAATTATTATTACGGATGGGAAGGCACCATTTTTAATCGACTAATTTTTAGACACTCAATAAATATAAATATAAATGAACACAATAACAATTGCAAAAGGTGATGGAATTGGACCTGAAATAATGGATGCTACATTACAAATCATGGAAGCTGCTGGTGCTCAACTCATCATCGAAGAAATTGAAGTTGGCGAAAAAGTTTACTTAGCTGGTAACACTTCAGGTATTTCTAATGAATCTTGGGATATTATTAGAAAGAATAAAATTTTCTTGAAAGCACCCATTACAACTCCTCAAGGTGGAGGTTATAAAAGCTTGAACGTTACCACTCGAAAATTTCTCGGACTCTATTCAAACGTTCGTCCATGTTTGAGTTTGCATCCATTCATCAAAACAAAGCATCCAGTGATGGATATTGTAATTATCAGAGAAAATGAGGAAGACTTATATGCTGGTATCGAACATCAACAAACAGATGAAGTTGTACAATGTTTAAAATTAATAAGCAGACCTGGTTGTGAAAAAATAGTTCGATATGCCTTTGAATACGCAAAGCAATACAAAAGAAAAAAAGTAACCTGTTTTACAAAGGATAATATCATGAAGCAAACAGATGGCTTGTTTCATTTGGTATTTGATGAAATAGCAAAAGAATATCCTGAAATTGAAAATGAACATTGGATTATAGATATTGGCGCTGCAAAAATGGCCGATACACCTGAAGTGTTTGATGTTATTGTGATGCCTAATTTGTATGGAGATGTACTATCCGATATTGCTGCACAAATAACGGGTTCGGTTGGATTAGCAGGCTCTGCAAATATTGGCGAAGAATGCGCTATGTTTGAGGCGATACATGGGTCGGCACCTCGAAGAGCTGGTCAAAATGTGGCTAACCCTTCAGGATTATTACAAGGCGCTGTAATGATGCTTAACCATTTAGGTCAAACCGATGTTGCTGAAAAAATTCAGAATGCATGGCTAACTACCTTGGAGCAAGGTATTCATACCTATGATATTTATAAAGAAGACACAAGTAAACAAAGTGTCGGAACAAAAGAATTTGCACAAGCTGTAATAGCAAATTTAGGAAATAAACCAAGCTTATTAAAAGAGGTGACTTATGATAAAAATACTGCCTTGAACTTGCCTAAATATGTGAGACGACCATCTGGTAATAAACAACTTGAAGGTGTTGACTTATTTGTTCATTGGAAAGAATCTGATCCAAATGAGTTGGCAAAATTGATTCATTTACTAGATAATGAAAATTTAAATCTCACCATGATCACCAATCGAGGTATTAAGGTATATCCTCAAGGATTTAAAGAAACTTTTTGCACGGATCATTGGCGATGTAGATTTAAACCAGTATCAAATTATCAAGTTACTAAACAAGATATTATTCAATTATTGAACAAAGCCGATGAACTCAATATAGATATTATTAAAACAGAAAATCTCTATTCGTTCGATGGTAAGGCTGCATATTCACTTGGTCAAGGTCAATAAAATTTAACCACAATTATCTCTGAATACAAAGAATTAGTCGAGAGAGGTCAATTAAATAAACATTTAAAATAAAAGGTATAATGAATTTACAATTAATACAAGGTCAATTTAATTCAAAAGAAGCCATTGATATCATAACTCAAATGATACATGTCAAAATAAAATTTCATGAGAATAAAATTAATTCAGGAAGCAGCGAAGAAGATATTAAGTATCGTGAGTCTAAAATTAAGAAACTTCAAAAAGACTTATACGAATTTAGAAAGTTTGCTGAACACGGAGATGACGGATTAAGCATACAATCAACTATAGTATTCGAAAAATCAAATTAAAAACTAGACTAAAATCAAAATCGATTTATAATTCTTATCTAACAAAAAATATTAAAAAAGTAAAACTTAAAAATGAAAACAAACAATCAAACATTCAAACTAATAGATGGTGTATTTAACTCCAAAGATGCTAAAGAAATTTTATTGAGTATAATCGACAATAAAATAAATTTTCATTCACATCGCGTATTTAGTAAAGATATTCGTTTTGGAACGCTAGATGATTTTTCAGCAAACAGAATTCAAGAACTTAAACAAGCAAGAGCCGAGATTGTTGATTTAATTCAAGATTCAGAAGAGAAAAATACACAAATGATTCTGCATTCAAATATCAGTATTGAGTTTAAATAATTCCATATCGTTTGAAGGTCGTAATTTAGTGATTGCTACAAAGCATGGCAAAGAAAATGTCATAGCCCCAATCATTGAAAAAGAAATGGGCGTTATTTGTCTTGTGCCCGATAATTTCGACACTGATGAACTAGGAACATTCACAGGAGAAATAGAACGTGAGCTTGATCAAATTGCAACCGCACGAAAAAAATGTCATTTAGCTATGGATTTAACAGGTGCTGATCTTGCAATATCTAGCGAAGGCTCATTTGGTCCTCATCCATCATTATATTTTGTTCATTCAGATGATGAATTATTAATGTTAATTGATAAGAAGAACAACCTAGAATTATTTGTTCGATTTATGACAGTTGAAACAAATTTTAATGGAAGGGAAATTACACATACTAAGCAATTATTTGAATTCGCTAATCTGGTCAAATTCCCATCTCATGGTTTAATCATCAAAAAAGCCAAACATGATTTAAGTGCTATTGAAAAAGGAATTTTAGATTGGAAGAAATTAAGTTTGACTGCTAATTTGTTTTTGGAGAAGTATGGATCATTTTATGTTGAGACTGATATGCGTGCCATGTATAATCCTTCTCGGATGAATTTTATTGAAAAGGTTACTGAAAAACTAATCACTAAAATTAAATCTACCTGTCCAGAATGCATGTGGCCTGGATTTTCTATATCAGAAATTATTGAAGGCTTACCTTGTGATTTATGCACTCGTCCAACAAACTCTCCTCTCAAATATAAATATATCTGTCAAAAATGTTCCTTTTCAAATGAAGTAAAATTCCCGAATCAAGTAACTAGTGAAAATCCAATGTACTGTAATTTTTGTAACCCTTAATCAGCTTTAAAATTGATAACGACAAATATCCAAGAAGTAATTTCTTCATTAAATAAAAATGAAGTTGTTGCAATACCAACTGAAACTGTTTATGGATTGGCAGCGAATATATATTGCGAAAAGGCAGTTAAAAGAATTTATGAACTAAAAAAACGTCCACTTAATAATCCTTTAATTGTTCATATAAAATCGTATAAGGCATTATACGAAGTGGCAATGAATATCCCTATAAATGCAATTCGGTTGGCTGAATTCTTTTGGCCAGGTCCACTAACATTATTATTAGATAAGCAATCAACAATTCCAGATATTGTAACTTCAGGGAGCTCAAAGGTTGCTGTGCGAATGCCCAATCATCCTCAAACACTCGAACTACTCAATCAAATAAATTTTCCGCTTGCTGCACCAAGTGCCAATCCATTTGGATGTATAAGTCCTACTTCTGCAGTGCATGTAGAAGAATATTTTGGAAATGAAATTAATTATATTCTTGATGGGGGTAATTGTAAACATGGAATTGAATCTACCATTATTGGATTTGAGAAAGAGCAGGCTATTCTTTATAGACATGGTTCTATTCCTATTCCTGAGATTGAAAAAGTCGTCAAGAAAATCAAATTATTTACAAAAAATGATAATCAGCCTCAAGCTCCAGGTATGCTGTCAAAACATTATTCGCCAAGAACATTAACTTATCTCACAGATCATGTTTTAGATACGATTGATAGTTTTCCCACTAAGAAAATTGGACTCTTATTATTTCAGAATAAAATTGAGCATACCAAAGTTGTGAGTCAAGAAATTCTTTCAAGCAAAGGAAATTTACATGAAGCAGCTAAAAATTTATTTGCTTCTTTGCATCGATTAGACAAACTTGATTTAGATATTATCATAGCGGAGGTTTTTCCAGATCATGATTTAGGAAAGTCAATTAATGACAGACTTTGCCGAGCAAGTTCAAATATTTATATCTAATAGAAGTAAGTAAATGTTTTTAATTATTCTTATTGACTCTTAATCGCTTTTACTACTTCTTATCATTTCAGCATAAGTCATATTCAAATGCATAGCTTTTAAAATTTGAGCAATACGTTTGCTTTTTGTAATATCGGTTTTAGCAGCATCCACAAACTTGCTATAATAATTTTGATGTGATCTCGGAAGTTTGTAAAAATTAGTTGAGGCTAATTCATCATCTTGTAAACATTCAACTAAATCATTATTTAATTGATATTCTTCTTTGTCTAATTCAATTTTAATTTGAAGATGATCACCTTTTCCTTTTTTTAATGCCTTTCGCATCTCGTTATTAATGGGCATAATATATTCGCCTTCGCCCATCGGAATCAAAGCCACACCTTTAATTTTTAATTGATCAAGTGTTCCTTTTACACGAAATGATTTCTTATCTTTTTTATATAATTTTTCAGCTAATTCAAATGGAATGGTGATATAAGTCCAGCCAGTTTTTTCGCCCATCTTGCCAAATTTTTCTATCACCGTATTCAAGGAAATTGAAGCCATCTCATATTCTATTTATTAAATTCATAATAGGATGCGGACCTTGCATTGCGGCAAGGATTGCAGTGGAAAGCCCGCATCTCGATGCAGAAAAACAAGGTGAGGAACGAGCCGTTTGTTTTTCGCAATCGGGAGAGGATCCTGACGTTACTGTCAGGACCTGTGTGCCGCCCTAATTATATTCAGCGAAATAAACATCATTGGTTCTAATTTGTTTCTATTCATAAATTGTTAAGTCCGTAAAGAGTGTTCGAGTTCAAGGCAGTTGAAGTCTTGGAATTCAGG
>DAOOQH010000047.1:0-16780 GCA_035388625.1 Chitinophagaceae bacterium
AGTTGTCACTTTAAAAATATCATTCAATCCATCACCATTAGGAGAAAACGCGTTCGGAACAAACACATCTTGCATAATCACTTTAATGCGAACAGTGTCTGTTTTCGGGCAACCGGTTAAAAGACTCACTCCCGTTACAGTATAAGTAATATCTTCAAGTGGAGTTGAAACTGGATCTTTACTTTGACTAAATCCTAAATAATCGGTTGGCGTCCAATATAAAAATGGTGCAGTTCCTTCAACTATCATTTGAACCGATTCGCCAAGATAAATTGTTGTATCATTATTTAATAAATTCATTGTAAAAGGAGGTTCATTTGTAACTGTTACATCGAGAGTATCTTGACAACCATGAGGGTCTAGAAGTACGGCATAATATGTATTCGTACCTAAACCAGTGGCTATCGGCATTGGACAATTATCGCAACTTAAATTATTCGCTGGATACCATAAGTATTGCCCATTTCCTCCAGTTACCCAAAGCTGCACGGGTGCTCCATCGCAAGCAATTGTATCTTCTTTAATTCCACCTTGTGTGAATGGCCATACTTGAACAAAAAATTGATCAGTTGCTGTACAACCAGCATTTGGAGAGGTGACGGTGAAGTCGATATTTTGTGAATTGGTACCAACAAAAGTGGGTGAGTAGCCAGTTGTATTAATCAAATCGGTAGATGGTATCCAACTAATATTATATCCAAAAGCGGGTGTAACAATTGTATTAATCTGAACCTGCTCGCCTTCACACAATTCAATGTCAGGCATTGGATCTATAGTTGGAACTGGATCAGTTATCAAATTAAATCCTTTTGTGACTGGCGTGCACGATGCATACGTACCCGTGACAGAATAGTACTGCGAACCAAACTGCGAAGGTGTAATTGTAGTGAGTAATTGATTTTGATTGAGTACACCATTAGGCGGCGACCAAATCATGTTGATACCTGAGTCTACTTGACCATTAATGACCACACTATTTCCTAAACAAATTGCAGTATCTGAATTAAATAATGAAAAAGAAAGTGAATCACGAATTTCAATAATGATACTATCTGTGATAACTGAAGCACATCCACTTAACACATAAATTTTAATGTACTCAGGACCTTCAGTTATACCATCTTGAAAGGCAAATAAATTAAGTGTTCTTATTGTGTCTAAGATATTTGCAGAAAAGATAACAGTATCTTGTAAAAATGAATAATCAATTCCATTTCCGGCATTACCTTGAATTTGAAAATGTACTGTATCTGCGTAAGCAACACCTAAAATAATTCGTCGAGTAAGAGTTAATTTAGCACTATCACAACCTTCAATTATATATGGATACTGAGCACTTAAGCCAGTTTGCAATTTTACATTGACAATATTTGAGCTAAAACTACCCGCTTTTAACCAAACACCAGAATCAAGAATTTGATCAGAGGCATCAGAAATGGCTAATTTTAAATGATAGGTTGAACATGGAATTACTGCAGATGTTGCAGTTAGAACCTGTGTAAATCCATTATAAGCAACTGTTGTCCCTCCGATATTATTTACAAAAAGTGCATTATTTGGTGGATTACAAGCAGGAATGGCTGTATAACAATTTGGGTTTGTACTTCCATTTATTGTATTAACACCCACAGGGCAAGTTGTACCTGGCACTAATGCAATATTTTGTGCGCTATTGGTATATGGACCAACAATACCTGGACCACTAATAAAAAATCCAAAAACATCGGCAATACTACAAGTATAACCTTGATATTCAGTAGATGCAAACACATAATCAAACTTAACTGTATCACCAATTGTAACAAAATCGAATTCTAAAACACATTTATCTAAACTCCCTTGTGGTGCTGTTAATATAGCAAGATCAGGATCAGAACCATTACCTGTAACATTTGAAGGGGTACCAAATGTTCCTGCACCATTACCTCCTAATAATGATCCATTTGTTGCCGCCATTCCTGAAGTTAAAATAATACCACTATCTAAACCCAAATTACTTGCTGTGGATATAAAAGTGCCACTTCCATAATTTGTACTGCCTGATGGTGCAGCGCCGCAATTTAATGTTGCATTGCTTATTGTAACACCTGTACCCACCAAGGTTTGGGCTAGTTGCAATGCATTATTATTAGGAGCAATATTGATTTGGCTAAATAATGATTGACTAAATATCAGAGCAAGTATTAAAAGATAATATTTTTTCATGTATGAATTTTTTAAATCTGATGAAAAGACGTTGTAAAGTTAGTTTTAGTTTGTTATACCTTCTAAAACTTTAACATTTGAAATTAGGTCTAAAAATTGCCAGACTTCCTTACTTTTGCGAGACTTAAAAAAAATTCATGGTAAGTATTTTCAAGAAAGAACTTAATTCGTTTTTTAGTTCATTGGTTGGCTATATGGCAATTATTGTTTTCCTTTTGGTTTGTGGCTTTTTTATGTGGGTGGTTCCAAATAATAATATGCTTGATTATGGATACGCTACCATGGACAAGTTTTTTGTATTTGCACCTTGGGTTTTAATGTTTCTTTTACCTGCCTTAACCATGCGTTCATTTTCGGATGAATATAAAGGAGGCACCATCGAAATTTTATCAACCATACCCTTAACAGAGAATCAAATTATATTAGGTAAATTCTTTGCCTCATTTGTTCTTGTTTTATTTTCAATTTTACCAACCCTTTTATATGTGTATACGATATCTCATCTATCAATTATTCAAGGTAATTTAGATAGTGGCGGTATATTAGGTTCATACATTGGTTTACTGTTTTTGAGTGCGGCATTTACGGCAATAGGCATTTTTTGTTCATCGGTTACATCCAATCAAGTGATTGCCTTTTTAATTGCCATATTTACCAACTTCATACTATATGCAGGTTTTGAAACCATGAGTAAAATGCCCTTTTTAGGAAATGGTATAGATTATATTGTCAGTCAAATTGGAATGCAGTTTCATTATAATTCTATTAGCCGAGGTTTACTCGACAGTAGAGATATTGTTTATTTTCTGAGTATTGTTGCCATATTTATTTTAGCCACTCGACTCTCATTACAAAAAAGAAAATGGAATTAATAGATTAAAAAAAAGTTGGATCGTAGTCTAAGTTAGAAAAGAGAATGAAGAAAAATACAAATTTAAAAAACAAAGCCCTTACACGTTTTATATTGGTGACTGCCATTATTATTTTGCTTAATATTATTAGCACTAAGTTGCATGTGCGACTTGATGCAACTGCCGAAAAGCGTTTTTCATTAAGCGAACCAACTAAACGATTATTGAAAAATTTAAATGAAATTGCTGTCATTGAAGTTTATTTAAAAGGAAGTTTCCCTGCTGGTTTTCAAAGACTGAGTGAATCAACTCGTGAAGTATTGCAACAGTTTAAAGAATATGGAGGAAAAAATATTCGTTTCGAATTTATTAATCCTATCGAAGGTAAAACTGATAAAGAAAAAAGTGAGGTTTTTCGATCTTTTTCTGAAAAAGGTATCACCTTTATAAAACTTAAAATTCAACAAGATGAAGATGAAGGCTATTCTGAAAAAATAATTTTTCCATCATGCAATATCATTTATAACCAAAAGGAGATGGCTGTTAATTTGTTAGAAAGCCATTTGAGTATGTCGCCAGATGAAAAATTAAATTATTCAGAATCTTTGCTTGAATATAAATTGGCCTCTACAATTAAACATTTAATTGAACCTGATAAAAAGAAAATTGCCTATATGGTTGGCAATGGCGAATTAATTGGTCCGAGCACCGCTGATATGCTCACCACCTTAGAAAAATATTATGATGTTGACACGGTTGATATTAATCAGAACATTGAAATTCCATTGGTGTATAGTGCTGTTATTGAATGCAGACCCACAGTAGCTTTTAATGATAAAACCAAATTTAAAATTGATCAATATGTGATGCACGGTGGACGAATGTTTTGGCTGATTGATCAATTACGTTTTGATATGGATTCATTGCAAACAAGCAGCGCAGGCTTAGCAATAGATTACGGTCTGAATTTAGAAGATATGTTATTTAATTATGGGGTTAGAATTAACCCTGATTTTATAGAAGATTTTCAACAAGTAAATCCATTAGCGCTCACTGTCGGTATGATTGATCAAAATCCTGATATTCGTTTGATTCCTTTTCCCTATTTTCCGTATAGTATTTCAAGTTCAAAACATCCAATTGTAAATAATATGGATGCAGTGATGTTTTTATTTGCAAATAGTATTGATACCATTGCCAATCCTGAAATTAAAAAAACGATCTTATTAACCTCATCAAATAGAAGTCGTCGAGTGCCTGCCCCTGTACGTGTTAGTTTATCAAGTTTACAATTCAAGCCAAAGGCTGAAATGTTTAAAGAAAAAAATATTCCGATGTCGGTATTATTAGAAGGAAAATTTAATTCTATTTATACTAATCGTCTAGATCCAGCATTTTTAGCAGTCTATAAAGATTCATTAAAGAAAGATTTTTTGCCATCTTGTTTAAAAGACAATCGAATGATTGTTGTTTCGGATGGCAATTTTTTTCAAAACGACTTTACTCAATCAAGAGGTGCGATGGAATGTGGTTACTATAAATACACTGAACAACTATTTGCCAACAAATCATTTATACTTAATTCGTTAGAATATTTAACGGATGATTTTGGTTTATTAGAAGCTAGAAATAAAGATATAAAGCTTCGCTTATTAGATCTAGCTAAAATCAAAAAAGAAAGAATTCAATGGCAACTATTTAATTTAGTTTTGCCGATCTCCATCATTATGATATTTGCTAGTGCCTATTTCTTTTTCAGAAAGAAAAAGTATGAAGGCAAAGTTGATTAGTTGACAAACCCAATTTGATTCATATTTAATCGAATGCATTGTTCTATTCGATTCTAATTTTTTTCCAATTCCAAGCCTGCCAAATTATAATTATAGTAATCAGACTTTCAATAATTGATAAAAAAACATAGAACATTCTCCACTCAGAAAATGATGATATACCAACTACTAAGGTGAATAATGTAAAAAAAATACCAATCCCAATGTTTAACCATTTAGTTAATTTGGGTGAAAGCATCAATGAGAGAAAAATCATGAGTGCAGGCATTGTTAAAATAAAAGTTGCTGTAAACAATTTTAATGGCGTGTCTAACATATTTTGTCCATTCAAAAGTCCATCCACTTTATTAGGAACATAAAGTTCAAAATAATCACCATAAATATAACAAAACATAACGGCTGTCCATAAGGCAGAAAGTTTGATTCTTATATTTACCTTGAAGTCTTCTAACTTATTTATCATTTTGGTATTTTTTCTTTTGCGCCAACAAATAAAAGCCATAAGCAAGTGCCAATTTCTCCTATGCTTGCTGGCAAACTTATATATGAGCCAATTCCGAGTTCTGAATAATTTTGGATTAAAGTATTACCAAGAAAATTGATTAAATATCCAAAACAACCAAGCATTAATAGTATTCCTAACAATTTGGGAAGAAAATTTGAGTTAAAAACTAAATAGCCAAAAGGCAATAGCCAAAGTCCAGAAAAAATATGAACAAGCCTCATTCCATTCTGATATTGGTCTAAATAAAATAAAACCTGTGACTGTAATTGCTCAATAGAAAAAACATTGAGATAATTTGGAGACTTAATTAGAGAAAGTACCGTGAATTGATTTTGAACATTTATAAAACATATTGGAACACTTATAATTGCGAATAGAACCATCAATTTTGCCGCATTCTCATTGACTTGATGTAGTAATTTGTAAAGAACAATAGGTAAGAAAATAAACAACACATAACAAAGTAAACCACTTACAATACCTAATCTGAATAATGATTCGGCATTTGTTATATTTTGAAAAGTTAATGAAGCATTGTTATAATGTATAAGTTTCGATGGAACATACATCAAACTAAATATCCCCGTCAGCACAATACCTAAGTAAATAAGCCCAGCTATCCTTGATGTTAAATTTTTTTCTGTCATCACTTCATTTTAATAGATGAGATTTAAATAGGTCGATTTTTTGCAAACGTAAACTAGATCTTTACCTTATACTACACGTTTATTTTAGCAAGTGTTGGCAAACGCTATTTAATTCGATTTCTTTCATTTGAAGATCCGGATTTCCGATCTCTATTTTCAGCTATTTGACTACTACCAAAACGATAGCTTAAATTCAAACGTATTTGTCTACTTTCATTATTGCCATTGCCTCGAATATACAATCCTGAAAAATTACTTGTTGCATACCATCTTTGTGTAAGAAGAACATCTGACAAACTCAATTTTGCGGTTAGTCTTTTTTTCAGAAACAAACGTTGTAAACCTAAATCCATTGAACCCATTGGCTTTGTTAAAAATGTACCTCCCCAATAGGATGGTCCCGCATACCAACCAGAAATGCTAAGTGAAATTTCTTTTGGTAAGGTAATTGTATTTTCGGCGTACAAGCTATATGTAAAGTAATTATTCTCTAATTTTCGACCTTCAAAATCTGCATTCAACATCACATAATTTGCATTGATATTGGCAAATATCATCCACCACTTTTTTAATGGAATTGGAAATGAAATATTGATACCCATCATATCTTGAGAAGCAAAATTTTTCTGAGTAACATAGGTACGTGTTCCTTCGGTTGTATCGGTTGTTTGCATATACATATCTTTAGTTCTGCTATAGCTCAGTGCTGTTGTGATGTACTGCTTGAAGGTATGTGTTAAATCAAACGCATTTGTGTATTGAGGTCGTAAGAATGCATTTCCTTTTTCGTAGGTTAGTTCATCTAATTTATTTTCAAAAGGATTTAAATCCTGATAATTTGGGCGATCAATTCTGCGACTAAAAGTTAAGCCCAATGAATTATCTTTATTGAGATTGTATGAAACACCAGCACTTGGAAATAAATTAATATAGTTTCGTTTCACGGTATCGTCATCTTGTGAATAAGCACTACTTAATTGTCCAGTTGAATTGGTATGTTCAGCCCTTAAACCTATCTGCGCACTCAATTTGGTGTTAAAGGTTTTTGAATAATTAATATAGGCAGCATTTACATTTTCAGTATATAAAAAATGGTTGGTTCTACTTAAATTCAAAGTATCTACATTATTGACCACATCATAAAACTTAAAATCATTATCAGTTTTAACATAGGCCGATTTAATACCAAACCCTAGTTTACCTTTTAAGAAATTTTGTTCATAATCTGATTTAATTGAATAGATTGAAATAGTTGTTGGCGTATTATTTCTAAATATCGATTGACTTAAAATTGCGGTTTCATCTAGATTCCAATAAGTATTAGGTTGATAGCTTTTTCCCTTGCTGTTAAAATTGCCATAGTCTAAATCAATATTAAATGTATGCCCCATGGTATCTTCAAATTTATAGTTGACATTATAATTTGCATTGAAACGAGAACCAGGAATTGCATTTGTCGCGATTAAAACTTTATCAGCATTTGCATTTTCAGGGCCTATCAAGGTTTTACTCGAACTACTAAAATCGCCTTGAGTTCCCATCATATTGACCATTACACCAATTACATTTTTTGAATTAACAAAATAATCTAGTCCAACTTTACCCGCATGTGTTCGATCTTTATGAATATTGTCAGCTTTAAAATCATACCGAACGCCATTTTGAATTCGATCGAGATTTTGATTATTTAAGTTCTTGCCAGAATTAAAACTATAGCTACCAAATAAATTGACTTTCTTATTTCTGTAATTTAAATTGATCGATTCATTTTGTTTAAAATAAATCCCTTGTGCGGCACCAAAATTGATGGTTCCGTTAGTGCCCATTTTTTTATTCTTCTTTAATTTAATATTAATGATACCTGCGTTTCCTTCTGCATCATATTTTGCAGATGGATTCGTAATGAGCTCAATGGCCTCAATATCGGTTGATTGCATATTTTTAAGTAAAGCAGCTAAATCATCATTCCCTAGGTATGAAGGTTTGCCATCAATATAAATCACCACTTTACTTTTGCCTCGCAGTTCAATATTATCATCCTTATCTACACGCACTCCTGGACTTTTTCGTAATAAATCTAGTGCATTATTTCCAGCGGCATTGATACTTTGTTCAACATTAAAAACAGTTCGATCTGCCTTTACTTCAATCATTGGTTTTTTCCCTAATACTTTTATTTCCTTTATTCCTTTATCGTTTTGTTTAAGAATAATATTTCGGCTAACTTGATTATTCGTTTGATTAACTGAAAAAACAGCGGAATAATATTTTTCATATCCAACATTTGTAGCACTCAATAGATAAGAGCCTTCTTGAACTTGATCAAAGTTAAACTCACCTTTGATATCAGTTAGATCACCTTTCACCAAAGATGAATCTTGACTATTTAACAACAATATGGTTGCAAATTGAATCGGTGAGTTTTTATCATCTTTAATGGTTCCAGATATTTCAATAGAACTTTTTTTTGCTGCAAATGACGAAAGTGAAATTAGAATTAAGAAGGCAATAATTGAAATTCGATGCATGAGTTTGATATTTTGAATGCAAATCTATTTATACTAATTCATTCGATTGGATGGTTAATTGTAGATGGTAAAATCAGATGATATTTGGTAGTTAAGTTCAAATCATTCGAATGAGTTTGTTCAACCCAATATCATTAGTCATTTAATTAACAAACAATAAAAGCCCCCATAAAGGAGGCTTCAACTGAAGTAAGGCTAAATGAATATCTTTAGATAATGATGAATTATCTTAATTTTCAATTCTGCTTAATGAACTTATAATGATACTGTCTCAATTCGAAATAAGCCATACTTTTCTTGTGTTTGTTTATTGCTCAAGATTTAATTTTTCATAAATTGAAAAGTTGAGGGCTCGTTATTATTAGAATATATTTTGACAAAATAATTACCCATTTGAAATGAAGATATATCAACAATTTCATGCGTTGAAATCGATTTAATTTCTCGAATTTTTGCTCCTAATGCTGAATAGATTTCAAGTGTTAAGGGAGAATTCACTCCATCAATAACCAAATGAATTTCTTTAGATGATGGGTTAGGATAAAGATTGACCTTAATTTCTGAATGAATATTTAAAATATTTTTTATAGCGCTATAAGTGAATTGACCATCTAAATCAACTTGTTGAATACGATAGTAATTCATTCCTTGATGGAGATTCACATCCAATGATTGGTAGTTTGATAGTGCATTTTGACGGTTTTGTATTTTGTCTACCTTCGCAATCGCATTCCATTGAATTCCATCCTTACTCTTTTCAACAATAAAATGTGATGTGTTTTCTTCATTCAAGGTTGACCAATTTAATTCAACCGTTTTATTCGACATTAATTTCGCATCAAATGAGTGCCATGTTAAGGGCAATGCCAATGATGGAACGCCTAAGGTAACAACTACTGAATTTGGGTTATAGGTAATTGACCATTGCAATCCAATTGGTGCAGCAGGGAAATTAATTGTTGAAAATGTACCAGAATATGATCCAGTTAATATTGTAAAATTTGTACCTGACACTGGTGTGTATCCGCCACTCAATGTAATATTTAATGGACCTCCTAGTGTATTGGTTGAAGACCACAACATATCCATTTTACTGTAGACTGAAGCACTTGCGAATGATAAATTAATTGTTTGATTTGTAAGGTTAGTTGTATTAGCATAAAACGTTAATAAAGTACCTGCAGTTGTTGCATTGACCGTACCTGTTGATGCACCTCCAAAATCGGCAGTAGAATTTCCCGGATTTGCATTAAAAATGCCGGTATTATTAAATAAACCAGGCCCTGTGATATTACCTGATGAATTAAATGTTCCAATATTATTGATTAAACCATTACCATCATTGGCTATTTCTGCCATTGAAAATTGGTTACCTAAATTAAAAACGCCTGTAATATTATTATTTATAACCGCCCCAATATTTTCGAAGTAACCATTACAAGTTACTATGCCATTATTATAAAATGTACCATTATTATCAAACTGATAATTACCAATATTTAAATTGCCATTATTTAAGAAAAAAGTACCAGCGGCAGTAATCATTCTGCTATTACTTCCTGTAAAATTAATTGTACCATTATTGGTAATTGAAACGCCTGCTGGAATTCGACCATAATTTCCGGCGGTTATATTTACAACGTCACCAACAGCAATAGTTGTACCCGGATAAGAAGGTGTCCATGCTGAAACTTGATCCCAATAAGTAGTGCTATTACCAGAAAAAGTAAAAGTTGTTGCTTTGGAGCTGATAGCAACTAAGAAGAAGAAAAATGTCAGATTTAAATTTTTTATCATATCGTTCGTTTATTTATTTACCAAAAGTATATGACTAAAACCTATGTGTTTTTCTCACTTTATCAATAGGCTAAATAAGTTTGTGTAATCGATGAATCACTTTGTGAACTGAATATCGATTATATATATTATCTAATTTGGAAATTCGTTTTAATAAATCACCCATACTAAACAGGAAGAGAAATGATTACTTGGGTACCAATTGGCTCCCCAAGATTACTATACTTATCGACAACAGAAAAATGAATAAATTCAAAATTGTTTTTCAAAATTTCTAAACGTTTTTTGTTTGCTTCCATCGCAAAAGATTGATGCATTCTATTCTTAATTTTATTCAATTCTTGACTACGTTTTCGTCCTATGCCATTATCATCAATTGTTATGACAACTAAATTATTTTCCTTCTTGAAAGTGAGTTTCAAAACCCGATTATTTTTTTTATGAAGCAAACCATGCTTGATTGCATTTTCAACATAAGGTTGTACCAACATGGATGGAATTTTAATATAATCTCGATTTAAATCTCGATCAATATTCACTTCATAATTAAATGTATCTTCAAAGCGCATCTTTTCTAACTCGAGATAAAGCGTTAATGATTTAATTTCTTCATCTAATGTAATGGTATCTTTTGTACTCATTTCAAGAATATTTCTGGTTAGATCAGAGAACTTACTCGTATACATGATGGCACTTTCTTTATCATTTAAATAAATATAGGATTGAATTGTATTGAGGGCATTAAATAAAAAATGCGGGTTCATCTGCGCTTTGATACTACTCAACATGCTTTTATCCAATTCCTTTTCTAATAAAAGTTTGCTCTGTACTAATGTATTTTCTCTTTTTTGTTTTTGCCAAATTCGCCAAAACGAGAACAACATAAGTCCCGTTAAAACAACAGAAGACACTAGAATAAACCACCATGTTTTCCAAAATGGAGGTTTAATTTCAAATCTAATAATTGCCGACTCTTTACTTTCGACATTTTGATTGCTCACAATAAAAAACTTAATTTCATAGGTTCCGCTCGACAAGGATGGTAATGATACATTTCGATCTTCAGACCACAATCTGATTGGATCACCATCATTAATTGTATATTCAATTGAGGTTGTGGTTGGATTATTGAATGCGATCAGCGAATAATGAATAATAATATTGTTCTCTTCATGATTTAGAATGATTGATTTGGAATAATCATAATTTTTTTTGTTGACAACCAAATTATGAATAAGCAATTTTGCTTGATGAGGTTCTTGTTGCAACTCTCCTTCTCTAAACATCAAGATTGAATGACCAACATTTAAAAATACGCGATCATTATCTACATAAAAATCTTTTACTTTCTGCATTGGCAAACCATCAGAAGAAGAGTAAATTTTGGATGATTGACCATCAAACTTTGCAATTTCATTTTCAGTATGTATCCATAATTTTTCATTAAACACATGCAAATTATACACAATAGAAGCGGTTGACGACAAGTTTGGAATACTTGCAGGCGCTAATTTCATTCCTTTTAAAACACAAAGTCCTTTATCTTTTGTTGCGACATAAATTTGATTTTTATAAAAAACAATATCGTTGATATCACTTCTATGTTCAAGTAATAATATAGGATTAAACGATGTTGAATCTACTTGATAAATACCTGTTGATGTAGCATAATATATAATTTGATTTTCTTCATCAGCGCTAATAGAGGTTAACCGCTCAGATGTATAATTGATTCTATGTAAACCTTTAATTTCATTCAATTCTGACGAATCATTTTCAAATCGATTCACCAACCAAGGAATTTCATTGCTCTTATTTGAATATAAATAAAAGCCGGCGTAGGCTAATAAATAAGTTCCTCTAAATGAACAATAATCTTTCAAAATAATTCTACTTCTTTTCAGACCTAAATTCTTTTGTTCATACAAAACATTGCTACTATAAACTATTGATTTCTGAACACTATCATAAAATAAACTTTCAATACTTTTTTGTTTTTGTGATCGACTTAAAAATTTGAGATTATTGTTTATTATATTCGTTGTATAAATTTCACCATCGTTTGTGCCTAAAAATAAATCCGACCGGGATCCATTGATAAATGAAAATCCAGAAGGATGACTCACCAATTTTTGAATATTAAAATTTGTTGCCATAAATAATCCATTATTAGTCGTACTAAACCAATAATTTCCTTCACCATCTTTTTGCACGAATGACACATTATTATCTTCTAAATAAGTTTGCCATTTAGTTTCATTGCTATTTTTATTTAATCGATAAACCCCAGTAGTAGTGCATATCCATAAATCTTGGTCAATTCGAACAATATTATTAATAAATAAATTTTTACCAATTTTAATCTTCTTAATCACTTTATTTGAAGGAGATTCAATAAGATCAAGGTCTAATTTATTTTGAACTATGAGTTGAGCTTCTTTGCTTTTTAATTGTTGAATAATATTCACACCATCCAAATTCATTGGCACATTAAAATAATTCATGCTATGATCAATGGCAATTAAACTTGTACTCATTTCAGAACGATTCAAAATAGTATATTCAATTTGCTTTAATGATGAGGCACTTACCCCTTTATGAATAGATTTATATTGAAGTTTTTTTAAATGGGTATTATAAAAATAGAGTGAATCATGATATAGCCCTGTAATTGTATTTGCGTTGGCAAACGAATAATGATATAATTGATCATTCTTTAATTCAAATTCGAAGTGCAGACTATCATCAACTAGTTTAAAAAAAACATTATTAAATGATTTGCAAAAAACTTGACCATCATCAGTTTGTAAAATATTTGAAACAGCACAATAAGGAAAGTCTCTATTATAATAATTTATAAATCGGGTTCCGTCAAAACTACTCAGTCCCTTTTCATGAGCAATAAAAAGCAAATGATTTTTTAGTACTTTAATATCGTACACTGTATTTGATTGCAAACCGTGTTCAATTGCAATTTGCTTAAAGAGCAAATTTTCTTGTCCAGACGAGCATAAAAACAAAAAGCAAAGTAAAGGAAGGATTATATATTTCAACAACAGAAGTTAATTATCAATCAATATTATAAAAGAGTTTCCATCTTTTCTATAAACAAATCAGATTTATCAGTACTAATCATACCAATTAGTTTATCTTGAAGCAAGATACTGTTTTCACTTCTATTATATTCTATAACTTGTTTCAAATTAATGATGAAGGATTTATGTGATCTAAAAAAAAATGGAATATCCGATAAACGATCTTCAAAATGTTTCAAATTTTTACTTGCCATTAATTTTTCACCACCTTGTAAAAACAAATTGCAATACGATCCTTCAGCTTGTAACATTAAAATATCCTTCACTTTAATAAACCTAGTAATTGTAGATAAATTAACCACAATACATTTGTCATTCACATCATTATTCTTTGCGATATTTTCTTGCAAGGCTCTATAATCTGGCACTTTTTCGATATTGCTATTTTTCAAAAAACGATTAATTGAATCCTTAAGAGCGATTGGATTTAATGGTTTTAGTAGATAATCAATCGCCGATAATTTGAATGCTTGAATAGCGTATTCACTATAACCTGTTGCAAAAATGATATCGAAAGTAATTTCATCATCTTCAAAATAATCAAGAATTTCTAAACCACTATGACCTGGCATTTCAATATCAAGAAACACAAGATCAGGTTTAAACTTTTTGATTGCTTTTACACCGCTTGGTAAGTCATCACATTCAGCCACTACTGAAATTTCGTTGGTTAAATCAGATAACATATTTGCAAGCAATTGTCTTGCCCTATTTTCATCATCAATAATAATACAAGATTTCATGAGTTTATATTGCCAATTTTTCTAGTTTCTAAAATTGCAACAATAATCATAATAATCTGAAACCTATTTATTAAAAGGTGGAATTAATTTGTGAATGTTTAGTTTCAATTTGTATACATATGAAAAGGACAAGAAGATACAATTGAAATAAACATATGCTAATCCGCTAAAATACAACAATTCAACTCTGCCGAAATAAGTAAAAAGAAATAAATTATCTCTGCATTTCAGTCAATTATTATCTCACAGATATCACAGAAGGCACAGATAATGCCACTGTTGAGTTGTTTTAATTTTTCTGTGTAATCTGAGTAATCTGTGAGAAAAATATCACAAATATGATTTGCTACCTTATTCGCGTATTTATAGGAATTTCATTGGTGCAATTTTACGAATTAGCAGTAATAAAAAGAAAATTTGCAGAAACGCTCACTTGAATGAAAGACAAGATATGAACTTTTTTAATTTTAAAACGGCACATCACCCCACCCTTCGCCATCATCTTTAGGTTTACTAAATTCATCATTCTCATCAATATTAAATTCATTCGCTTTGGATGATCTTCTTTCAAAGCCCTCTTGTATCGACAGTTTTGGACCTTCACCATATTCTGATCGAATACCAGCCTTAGGATCTTGAATATTTTGTGGAAGAATGGCAAAATCATTTGATTCAGGCATATCTTCAAATTTTTGATAATCTAAATTCGCTTTAACTTTTACAATATCTGTTTTACCATTTCTATGCTTCGCGATATTGATCCAAGTCTCACCTGGTACAATTTCACCTTCTGGATTTTTTTCCATACCGTAATATTCTGGTCGATATAAAAACATAACCATATCAGCATCTTGTTCAATCGCTCCCGATTCACGAAGATCACTCAACATCGGCATTTTTGATTCTTTACGGGTTTCAACACCACGATTTAATTGCGAAAGCGCAATAATTGGAATTTCTAATTCTTTGGCTAAGCCTTTCAAATCGCGCGAAATTTTTGAAATCTCTTGTTCACGATTACCGCCATTGGCTGTTGAGCCTTGCATTAATTGAAGGTAATCGATAATCACCATGCCAATATTATGCTTTTGTTTTAACCTTCGACATTTTGCGCGCAATTCAAAAATATTGAGTGCAGCCTGATCATCGATAAAAATATTTGCCGACGCTAGTTTACTCATACGTTGATGAATTTGCACGATCTCATGATCGGCCAATTGACCTTTGGTGATTTTACTTAATGGCACCTCGGTAACTGCCGATAGCATCCTTTTTACAAGTTGTCCAGCACTCATCTCTAATGAGAAGAAAGCGACACCCGTAGGTTGATTTTTGCTAAAAGCGGCATTCATAATGAGGTTAAGGGCAAAAGCGGTTTTACCAACAGCCGGACGAGCTGCTAAAATGATTAAATCGGTACGTTGCCAACCAGAAGTTACTTTATCTAATTCCTTAAATCCAGAAGGCACTCCCGTAAGATCATCTTTTTTGTTGTTTTGGGCTTCTATTTCATGAATGGTTTTTGCAAGAATGGCATTAATACCTAAAAAGTTTTTACGTAAATGTTTATCAGTAATTTCGTAAAGATTGGTTTCAGCTTTATCTAATAAATCAAATACATCGGTGGTATCTTCATAGGCTTCGCCAATGACTTCGCCACTCATACGAATGAGTTCGCGCATGATATATTTTTGCATTACAATACGTGCATGCTCTTCAATATTGGCACTACTTACAATATCGCGGGTTAAACTTGTTACATAATAGCTTCCACCGACCATTTCGAGTTCATTATTCTTACGCAGATCTTCGCAAACAGTCATAAAATCGATACGTGAACCTTTATCGAACAAACGGCGAATAGCTGCATAAATACGTTGATTGGCATCGGCATAAAAACATTCTTCGGCTTGAATAATTTCGAGCACCTCAGCTAATTTTTGTGGCTCTAGCATAATTGCACCCAAGACAGCGCCTTCTAAATCGGGTGCTTGCGGTGGTAGTTTACCATATAAAAGTGGAGATAAATCTGGTTTTTTAGTTCGAGTCGTTAATTTATTTGCAACAGCCATTTTATTGAGGGGTATTTCGGGAAAGTGAACGAATGTAGCGTCTAAATTTTTGTTCTCATCTTCAATGTGAACAAATTATTTGTTAAGCCTAATTAAGATATTTTCCACAGGGTAATTCACACAAAATTACAGATAAACATGGCTTATACACAAATTGAACTAGTTATTACCCTTAAAATGAGGGTATCCACAATTATGGTGCACAAATAAAAAGCGTTAAAATCTTGGTGAGAAGCAAGAAATTTCAATATTGATTTGAGACAATTTTAGCAACAAATTTTCATTAGTAAGTGCATTGCGGTCCTGACGCTTCGGTCAGGATTAGCAATGAAAAGCTGCCGATGCTTTGAGAGGCACTTGCAATGGATAGCGCGAGTGCCGCCCAATAATTAATTTTAACCCAGATTCAGCATTAGAAATGCTGAAACGAAAAAGAAGCTGTAAGTCAATTGTTTGCAACTATTGACAACATCTTCTAAATCGAGGTAACCTCAACTAACACGCTAGAATTTTCGTTCCTCAAACCCTATCGCGTAATTTGGGTTTA
>DAOOQH010000048.1:0-16687 GCA_035388625.1 Chitinophagaceae bacterium
CTGATTAAAGGAAAATCGTTGAATGCGCCATCCTGGGCAAATGCAAATTTTGATGCTAAAACGAAAAAAAATAATACTATTTTTTGCATATGATTTTATCTTGATCTACTTTTACTTTTTCTTGAGAGTCCGTTCCTTTCAGCCCTTGTTTTGTGTCCCCACAAAACAATTGTGCTTTAACCTTCAGAATTGATTTATTATAATAAGCACAAAAATATTTAATTGTGTTTTGTGAGGACACAAACCACGGGACTCATACGAGCTAAATTTATCTCAATCATTACCCAACAAAGTTTATCTCAATTCCTACCCTATTATCCAACTAAATTTTAATTCTCTTTCAGGGATTTTCATTCGCTCTGCTAAACGTTCTAATCTATCAGGAAGTTTCATTAAGTAATCGCGTGCTTTTTCACCACTTTCTTTTAGGTTACTCAAGTTTTCAATATTCCATTCTTCAATTAAATCACGCATAATATTGACATAATCTATGGCTGTATAAACACCTAAACGTTGAGCAGCATCTGAAAAATTTGCGAACGTGTTCACCTCGCCATTCAATTCACGTAAACATTGTGCCGGCATCACAATTTTTTTTCTCATCATATCCTCAAATGCCAACATCATTTCATTGGTATCGATATCAAATATTCTTGAAATAAAAGTTTTGTAAGCATTTGCATGTCGAGCTTCATCAGCCGCAACCAATCCACATATTTTAGATAATATAGTATTGCCACTTTTTTTTGCAAGCGTTGCCACTCGACGATGTGAAATATTAGTCGCTAATTCTTGAAAGCTTGTATACATAAATGTTCGATATGGATCATTTTGTGTATCTAAGTCAAATCCATCTGCAATTAAATATTGAGTTGAAGCCTCAAATTTCGACATATTAATTCTACCACTTAAATATAAAAAACGACTGAGTACATCACCATGTCTATTTTCTTCTGCAGTCCATGATCGAATCCATTTCATCCAACCACCATGTGGATTTTTATATACGCCATCTAAGGCTCCCAACCATGTTTCGTAAGTTGGCAATGCTTCTTCTGTAATTGTATCACCAACCAAAACAGCAAGTAAATCATAATCCATATTTTCAGCCTGACCTTGGATGGTTTTTAATTCTTCAAAAAAAGATTCAGATGAGGTGGCTGGTAATAAATCACCAGGCTGCCAATTTGTTTCAATCGGGCTTAAAAATGCGAGCCCTGTTGTTTCAACTTCCTTTTCTAAATGTAACATAACTTCCAATCGCGAAGGTGTCAATGCTTGATTCATGTAAATCTTTTAATGTGACCACAAAGTTAATCGTAAAAACAATAAATCAAATAGAGATTATTGATTGAAACTTTTCGTTTTTGAGGACTTGTTTAGAATATTATTCAGGGAGTATGGTTGACTTATTCACACCAAAAACGCCTTTCACTTTTAAGATCGTATAATCTGAAAAATTTTGATTCGATTCTAAACCATCTCCGTAAATAATTTGTGTTGGTGTTGTGATGGTTACAAACTTATCGGTATAAAATTTTTGTATTTTCTCATTCCAGATAAGCTCCTCTGTTTTAAGTTGTTCTTTTTTTATATTGTAAACAACCACACTATCTCGCACAAGCACATTACCACTCACTTCGAAATATCTTCCATATTTGGCATGTAAAGTGCTTTGCGTATTCAAACTATCATCATAAAACAAAACACGTAATCCATTTTTCATTTCTATATAAGCTGGTTTTGCGTCTTGAACATGATTAAATGTTTTTGCAAATAATTGGGCTTTTGTATGTCCTTCTTTACTATATAATATGGTTACACTATCTGCTCGCTCAGTGTTTAAGGCACTTTTATCTATTGTTTGATGAATTTTTTGAATATCATTTTTACAAGAGTTCCACAACAAAATAAATAAACTAATAAAAAAAAGATTCTTATAATTTAGAAGTGATGAAGAGGGTTGCGAAAATTTAGCAAGCAATTGAACAAAAATAAACTTAGTCATATTTACGTGGAATAAACCATTTGTCGTTAAAGGTTACACCAATTGTAAATCGCGTATAGCCTTCACTTAGTAATCCATTTTTTGTGGTTCCTCTTCTTCCAATATCGAATGCTGCATTCAATTGACCAATACTTAAATTGGTTCTACGAATCGGATAACCAAGTCCAACTGTTACACCTGTGATAGGCAAATTAGTTTCATTAAATCGAAAAATATCTTGTCCAGTATATGCGCCGGCGCGGTAAGTAACTCTTTTCCATGTTTGATTAATAGCATTTACATCAGGTGTAATTGAACCTCCTACTTTCAACATCCAACTATTCGTTGTTGAATCAACTTGATTATAAGATCTATAGTTTTTCCAATTTGAGGTGATTAAATCAACCCCTAGTTTCCAATATTCACCATTGCTAAACATAAGTCCTAAACTTAATTTAGAAGGAATAACAATTTTCCCTTTTCTTTCAACAATACTATCTACACTGAATTCATAATCAGGAGCTGCGATATCACCAATAAATGATTTCCAATAAACTTCATTCTTTGCATTCAACTTCTGAGATAATAAATAAGATGCGCCAAAAGTGATTTTGTATTCGTCTTTTAAAGGCTTTGTAATCAAACCGCCTAATTGTAAAAACACGCCACCTACAGTGGTTCTATTTGAAATACTTGAAGAAATGATTTTTAATGAGTCGGTGAAATTTGATTCGGAAGTATTGACTACATTCCCAAACATATAACCTGTTGAAAATCCGAATGAATAATCTTTATATTTATAGGCAGCGCCAATATATAATTTTTGTGTGCCTCCACCGCCATAATAATTATTTTCAACAGCTGAAATACCTGGAACTGAATCAGTTTGTTGCATTCCAAATTTGGCTCTTGTTTGAGGTGTAAGGCCAAAGCTGATACCAATTTTTTTTGTCAAAGGAAAAGCCAGGTTAACGTAAGCAAGATTGACACTTCCTGTTCTGTTTGAAATTGAATCATTTTTTACATTGATACTGATGGCTTCAACCCCAACTTGAAAACTTGTTAATTTCAAACCTGCAAATGAAGCAGGATTGGTAGGATTAACCGTTAAATTATTATCGTCAGCAATCGCAACACCTCCCATGCCTAAATTCACTACATTTTCGGTAGCTTTTATATTTCCAAGTCCATAACGCGAATACGGAGAATTTTCTTGGGCGAATGATTTAAAAATACTAAGTGAACTTATTAGAGCTACGAGTAATGTCTTATTTGTTATTGTGTTCCAATATTGCATATAGTCCTTTGAACAAGAAATTTGTGTCCGCAAATATCTTCTTTTTCAAACGGCTTTCAAAAAATGGGGCATCGCCTCCGGTTAAAACTGCGTTAATTCTTCCATACTGCTGCTCATATCGTTCAAGCATGCCATCAATTTCGGCTGCCACACCATTAATTGCGCCACTTCGCATTGAGGTTTCTGTATCATAACCCAATAATGAAAGATGTCCTTCACGATCAATCAATGGTAGTTTATCTGTAAATTCATTCATTGCACGCAAACGCAATTCAACACCAGGTGATATCGAACCACCTCTAAACGCATTATTGGTTGCAAGAAAATTATAAGTAATACAAGTTCCAATTGAAATGGCTAAACTATTTTCGTTTGGATAATGTCTGCTAAGTCCGGCCACTAAAGCAATCCGATCATGTCCTAAAGTTTCCGGACTTCCATATGCATTTAAAAATGGAAGTTTGGTGGTTAAATCTAATTTTAAATAAGAAGTACTCTCTTTCAACAAATTAACGATGCCCTCTTCATGATTCACTACAGAAGAAAGAATAGATTTTTCTGGATTGTAGAGTGAAATAATTTTTTTAAGCATAGGCATAGCTTCCTTCTCCTTAAACTGATATTTCTCAACTAATCTGTCGCTTTGAAATATGGCAGCTTTGAAATTAGTATTTCCGAAATCTATACAAAGTGACACTGGGAGCATGAAAAAAATCTAATTTATACCTATTATCTTGTTTAAAATGAATTGCAATGTATATTAAATTCCAAGATTGTTTAACACTTTTTGGACATTTATTTTATACCTCATTATTCTCTTCATTTATCGATAATTTTCGAAAATGTCCATTCATTTCTATACGCTTCTTTAAATTTTGCAATTCAACAATGGTTGGAATGGTTTTTTTAAGATGTTGATGAAGGAACTCTTGCCTTTGAGATTCTTTTAATAAGCACAAAAACTCGTATTCTTGTTCAAGTGAAAGTCCAGCATGATGAGCAATATCATAGGTTTGCATATGATCATTGGCTTTTTTATAATCTTTTTTCACTTCAAGTAATTCATGAAAATAACGAATGAGTTCAAGTAATGAATTCCATTTCATTGGTATGCTATCCAAAATGTTCTCAGGATAAGTTACAATAGCGCCATGGTATAATTTGTCTGGTATAAAATTAATGGGTTCAATTATTTTAAAAATTCGATTACCCTTAGTTTTAATATCCATCTCTCCATTTTCATGAATTTTTTCAATCGACAAAATGTCGACAGATGTTCCGAAATCTGTCATTGAATTTTTTAAAACAGTTGGAATTCCAAATTGCTTTTTATTTTCATAGCAATCCGTGATCAGTTGTTTGTAACGAGGTTCAAAAATATGTAGGTTCAATTGCTCGTCTGGAAAGACAACAATATTTAATGGAAATATGGGAATGAAATTCGTCATTCAGTTTTAATTCTTCGTTGCAATAATAACAACAAAAAAAATAAAAACATACAAGTACCATATTGTGTTTCGTATAAAGGCTCAATTAAAAGTGCTAAAAAAAAGATACACCAAAATAAAAAACTCAAAAAATCACGTTTGAAGCATTGTCTTAAGATTGCAATTTGTAGGCTTGCTAAATAAAGAATACCCAATAAACCAATTGCCATCCCATTCATTAGAAATTGATTATGAGGCAGCAAGGCAATTACTTTTGATTCACCAAAATCCTTATCATAATACTTTTGCATCTCATCTTTCACATCACCTAAGCCAACACCTATCCAAAGATTTTTTTTAATTGATTGAAACGCATAATTATAGGAGATTAATCTTCCTTCGTCACTAATATTTGATTCCTTTTCATCATTCATCATTTGATAAATAGAGTATTGAATATAGTAAAGTTTGTTTTTAAATGAAGATGAAGTATAATACATTATTACAGGAATTGCAATGAGCGAAAAAAGCAATATTGAAGCATGCACTCGATATTTTTTTTTCAGAACTAACTTAATTAAAAATAAAAACGAAATCATATAAAAAGCAAGTAAGCCTGATTTGGCAGCTAAAATATGTAGATAAATAATGGCGTAAATGATGGCGAATGCAGAAAATATCAGAATAATTTTATTTGAATAACGAGAAATAAAATACATAGAAAAACTTATACTCAAGGTTACCGCTAAACTAAATCGAATATGATCATTTTTAAATGGCGTAGGTAATACTTTCGACAATCCATATCCTGCATCAAATATTTCTTTTTGTTGTGCATACTGAAACAAACTCCAACTCATACCCAACACTACAAACAAAACAAATATTGCCAATTCAATATCAATCCATTTTCTATCAAGTTGATTCATTGAATGAAAGGCAAAAGGCAAAATCAAAAATGGCGTCATAATCTGCATACGTTCAACAAAGTATTGGGTGTTATCACTCCAAAAATAAGAGAGCAGATGAATGAAAAAATAGCCTGTTAGTAAAATCAAATATGGCTTATGAATAAACGTTCTAAAATGTTCAGTTAACTTCAAATTAAAAATCGCATTGCCTATTAAAACCATCATGCCAATACTCATCATGGCGCGTGAAATAAATAAACCTATGATGATGAATAGGCAACCTAAAAAGGTCAACACATCATGAGGCATAGACTTTAAGATATATTGTAATTTTGTCTTCAACCAGCGACTCGAATTAATATTTATCGATAATAATTTGCAAAGTAATACATGTTTCGTTCTACATTTGTTCAACAACACGAATTAACTTAAAAACATTTTTTTTATTGTGTCAGACATTCAAAATTTAGTGCATCTACTTCAACAAGGCGATTTTAGAACCATTGCAAAATGTATTACAATGGTTGAAAATGATTTGCCCGATGCCAATGAATTATTATTGTCTCTTTCAAATTATAATAATGCGCAAGTGATTGGCATTACCGGTCCTCCGGGGGCAGGTAAAAGCACATTGGTAAACGCATTGTTGAAATCGTATATGGATGAAGATAAAAAAGTAGCCGTGCTTTCGGTCGATCCTTCATCGCCATTTAATTATGGTGCATTGCTTGGCGATCGAATTCGAATGAGTGAGTTTTATTTAAATCCAAATGTCTATATCAGGTCATTGGCTAGTCGAGGTTCGTTAGGTGGACTCTCAACTAAAATTATCGAAATTTTAGATGTACTTAAATCTTGTCCTTTCAATCTCATTCTAATTGAAACCGTTGGTGTTGGACAAAGTGAGGTTGAAATTTCGGGACTTGCCGACACAACCATTGTGGTAACTGTGCCTGAGGCAGGTGATGAGGTTCAAACGATGAAAGCTGGCGTGATGGAAATTGCTGATATTTTTGTTGTGAATAAAGGTGATCGAGAGAATGCCGATAGTTTTGTAAAAAATTTAAAATTATTAGCCCATAGTAAACTCAATGATTGGGAAATTCCTGTTGTGAAATGTATTGCCACTGCTAATTATGGCTTTGAAGAATTGGTTGAAAAAATTGAAAAACATGCACACTATATTGCCCATTCACCGATTAAAAAGTTTCATCTACTCACCGAAAAGGCGTATCAACTAATTCAACATAAACGAATGAAGGATATTTCGAAACCCGAACTTGAACAAAAAATACAAGAAGGATTAAAGAACGAGGATTTTAATTTATATCGTTTTGTTTCCGAGTTTTAAGGCTAAATAATAGTCGTTTATAAATTACAACCAATGATTTTTATGTGCCATTGAAATCACTTGTGCTTTTGAATTGACATGTAATTTGTGGTAAATATTTGAAATATGTTTTCGCACTGTAAGGGTGCTGATATTCGTAAGTTCAGCAATTCGTTTCGCATCATAGCCATTTACCAATTGAATAAGCACTTCTCTTTCGCGCTCCGATAAAAGCGAATCTATTAAATTAGAATTTGGTTTTATATCGTTCGATTTTTGTTGACCAAGTAATTTTAAAGTTTTACGGGCAATGGCAGGACTCATTGGTGCACCGCCAAATTCAAGTACTTCATGAATAGCATGATTTAAAGTATGATGTGACTCATGTTTTAATAAATACCCCGAAGCACCAGCTTGAATGGCTTCAAAAATATTTTCTTCATCCTCAAAAATCGTCAACACAATAAAATGCATTTCATCGTGAATTGGTTTGGCCAAACGTATTGTTTCAATGCCATTTAAACCAGGCATTTCAATATCCATAAATACAACAGAGGGCAGAGATTGAAGAGGTAAACCTTTTATACTTTCTAAAAATTCATGTCCGCTCGATGCAACAATGCTTAAATCTATATTTGGAAACTGACTAATTTTCTGAATAAAACTATTCCGATTAATTTGATTGTCATCAACGACCGCAATCCTGATTTTGCTAATTTCTTCTTTCACGTGTCAAAAATAATTCTTCCTCATTAATGTATACATACTTAGTTTGTAGTAGTGCTCGACAAAGTAACCTGAGTGCCCTTGTCTTTTAAAGTTAGCCAATTCACTTGCAAATTGCATTCTTTCGCTCTATACTTAATATTTTCAATGCCATTACCTCTATTCACAATATTTGATTCAAATCCTTTGCCATTATCTTCAATGCGAATAACAATATCATCATTACTTGAAAAGTAAATTTTAATTTCATTGCAATTACTATGCTTAAGTGAATTATTTAGACACTCTTTTAAAATTAAAAATATATTTAAAATTTTGGCTGGTGTTAATTCTATATCATTCGAAATATCTTCTTCATAAAAATACTTAACATGAGGATAGTTTTGAATAATGCGTTGCGCCCATGCTTTAAATCGATCAGCTAATTTTGTAATTGAAAGTTGTTCGTTTTTCAATACCCAAATCGAGTCGCTTAACTGTGTTACAATTCCTTTTGCATTTTCATCCAATTGGGCTACTATCGATTCGTTTTTATCGTCACTCATTTCTTTCAAATACCTCACATTCGATGAAATTGCCGCAGCATATGACCCCAAATTGTCGTGTAAGTCGGCTGCTATTCGTTTACGTTCTTTCTCCTCAGCTTGTTGAATGGCTTTCATTGAATGAATTTTTTCTTCAGCTAATGCTTTCTCCATTTTACCTTGTTGAATATGTTTATAATTTCTATAAATTAAATAAGCTAATATGGTTCCCAGACCTAATAAAATAAGGGCAACATATAAAGTATATCGACTTCTAATCAACTTATTTTCTTGCAGAATAATTATATTTTCTTTTTTCTTTAATTCATATTTAGCTTCTAACTCAGCAATTGCCTTTTCGGTATTGTGTTCATAAAGTGAATCTTTCATTTGCATGATATCGAATGCCATATCATAAGCCTTTTCATATTGCTTTGCACCATGGTACGCATTTGCCAGTCCCTTTTTTAAATAAATGAGTTTATAAATATTACCAGTTTGTTGTGCTAAAACAATACCCTGTTGTGCAATATCAATACCTTTTAATGGTTGATTATTGAAGGTATAAAAAAACGAAAGTACCCCCATATCGGCTACCATATAATGTGTATCACCCACTTTTTTTCGAATAACTAAAGCATCTTCTAAATCTTTTTGAGCCAAATCCATTTTCTTCAATTTTGAATAAATGCCAGCTCTTATATTTAACGCATTGGCTTCATTGGTTAAGTTCTCTAATTTTTGCGTAAATATTAAACCTTTATTGATAACCAATAAGGCTGTATCATATTGTTCGCGCACTTTATAGCACGAGGCCAAATTAAGAAATAAGGAATTGACATTTGCCAGTAAAATTTCATTTTTTGTATAACGAGTTCCTTTTGATAACCAATTAATGGCTTCCACCTCATTTTCTAATTCCATATTGGCTAAACCAAGTGCTGAATACGACTTCATAACACTAAGCGAATCCTTGATTTTTTCACTAGCCTTTAAGAGGTTCAAAGCGGTATCCATCCCCACTTTATATAAGTTGTCGCGTATTAAACTAATGGCTTTATTGTATAAAATTTCTAACCGAATTGATTCGAAATTTTTAAAGGCTGAAATTTCATTTAAAAGGGTATCAAGATATAAATTTGATTCGGTGGCTTTTGAATTTTTTAAATAGTAATAGCAATAAAAATTCTTAAATCGAAAATATTCAGCGCTATTCTTATCACTTAACGCAAGCCCAATACGAACATAATATTGCAAACTATCTGCCGAAAGAGAATTAAATTGTTCGCATATTTTAAGCGCTGTTATTCGCTTCTCCTTTTGTGAAACTGATTGTTTGTATATAAGTTTGAGACTATCTAATTGCCTTGTTTGACCAAATAGCGAAGACCCTTTTGTTACAACCAACAAAACAAAAACGATCAGCAATATTTTATTTATTTTCCCCATATGATAGCTTCAAACAAATAGCATCTTACACAAATTTATTTTTTTTGGGCGCTCGAGCGGGCCTTACTCTTCAAGTCCTCTCCCAAAGTGAAAAATCTCATTCGTTCCTCATTTCATTTTTCTACTTTGGGTTGCGGGCTTTCCGTTACAGTCCCTAGCGCAAAAATCAAATTCCAGAATTCAAATTCCAAATCACAGAATCCAAAATCCAAATACTAAATTCTAAATTCCAAATTCCAAGATTTAAATGTACTCAATTTTATTAATTCTTATACCACTACTACAAATTAAGTATTGATTACCAAGGTATAGTGTATCACTTTTGCTATCTAGATAAACTGTTTAGCACCTAACCACTTTTTGCCTGAACACATAAACAATAAAACAATCTTAACATGAAACAAATTTTTTACACCCTTTTTGTCCTGCTTAGCATGAACCTAAGCAGTCAAGCTCAAACTTGGAATGGCACCGTCAGTAATGTATGGACCAATCCTTTAAACTGGACACCCAATACGGTGCCTGGCGTCGGATCTAGTGTTAGTATTGGCGTAGCTCCCAATGCTCCAAAATTGCAAGCAAACACCTCTATTGGTTTAATAAACACATCGGGTGGCAGTTTAGATTTTAATGGTTTTACCCTAACAGTAGGAGGTATTTTGGGTTATAGTGCATTTAACAATACAACACTCAACAATTCAAGTACTTCAACCGATATTATTATTAATTTGAACAATGGAAGTAGTGGCTATAATTCACAAATAAATGGATGTACTATAAATGACAAAATCACGATTAACTTAACTGGCACAGATGTGTTTTACGAAGGTGGAACTACCAATACGTTTAATGATGACATTTCCTTTAATATCAATGGCGGTGGAGTTGTTTACACTTCATATAATGCAATTTCTCAATTCAATGGTAATTTCAATTTCAACAGAACGGTTGCTGGAACAAGTTATATCTTTAATGTTGGAGCCAATATTACGGGCAATGTAAATATTCAAAATGCTGTTGGAGGTATAACCGATATTGGGCACTCTTCAAATTTTGCAATTATTAATGGAACAATCAATATGAATGTTTCTAATCCTACTCCTAGTGGCTTCTCGTTTGAACGAGTTAAAAACCTTACACCGGGAGGAACAATAAATATTCAAAATACCGTTGGATTTACAATTCAATATGATTCACTTAAAATTAATTCATTCACTGTTCAAGGCTACGAGGGCAATTCTTACGCCTACTTTTATTTTAATAAAATTGATGGAAATCTAATTATGGAAGATGATATCAACTTTAATACAGGATATCATACTGAAGTTCGAAATAATACAATCACAGGAAATACAAGTTATACAATTAAAGGAACCAATCAATTTAATGAAGCAAATTCGGGTGCGCTAAGTAGTAATACATATAATGGTGGTACAACTTTTAATATTAATAGTAGCGCAAGTGTTTATATTTCAAATAATTCAAAATCTATATTCAATGGCAATTTAAGTATTTATAGAACCGTTGCAGGTTATAACAGATTCTTTAATGCAGGTGCAACTATAATAGGAAATTTAATTTATAATAATACAGCCTCGGGTGATAATGATTTAGGAAACCTATCTAATCTTACATCAATTTCAGGTACTGTAAATATGAATATAAATCTTTCGCCAATTGGTCGATTTGAAATGTATAGGCTAGTCAATCAAACGCCTGGAGGAAAAATTAATGTACATAACTCAAGAGGTTTCGATGTTCGAAATGATAGTTTGAAAGTAGATTCACTCAATATCGTTTCATACCGAGGAAATGCTTACGGCTATTTCTATGACAATCAGATAACTGGACATTTGCAAATTGCTGATAGCACAAGTTATGCAAATGGATATTCAACCCAGATTAAAAACAATACAATTACTGGTAATACGAATTATAAAATTTATGGAAGCAATACTTTTGAAGAGGCAAGTACCATCGCTCAACCAAATATCTATGGAGGCAGTTTAACCATGAGTATTGCAGGAAATGCTTCAGTTTATACTAGTAATAATGCCAAATCAATCATAGGTGGAAACTACACTGTAACACGCACAGCAGCTGGTATTACCAGATTATTTGCGTATGGCGCTGAAATAGATGGCAATTTTTCATTTACAAAAAATGCGGCTGGTACCACTGATATAGGACATATAAGTAGAGAAACCAATATTGATGGCACATTTAATTTAAATATTACGCAAACCAATGCAGATGATTTTTCATTACATAGAATGCAAAATTTTACAAATGGTGGAAGTGTTTCAGTTGTCAACCCAAAAGGTTTTGATGTGCAACAAGATTCATTATTAACCACTTCATTTAGTATAACTGGTTATGGTGGTAGCGCATATGCCTATTTATATACCAACCAAATTACTGGTAATTTAACGCTTCAAGACAATGCAACTTATGGAGGTGGATATAATACAAATCTACAAAACAATACAATCAATGGAAATTCAGTCATCACGATTCTTGGTTCAAATACACTCACTGAAGCGAGTGCAGCCTCGCAACCAAATTTATTTAATGGAAATGTCACTTTCAATGCCAATGGTATAGGTTCATTATACGTTAGCCATGATGCTAAATCAACTTACAACGGAAATTTAACTGTTAACAGAACCGTGGCAGGCTATACTCGTTTATTTAATTTTGGTGCAGATATTAGTGGAAATTTTTCTTATACCAAAAATGCAAATGGAGGTTCTGATTTAGGTTTCATTAGCCGAAAAACAGCCATCGGTGGAACAATTAATCTAAATGTTACGCAATCTTTAGGAGATGTTTTTTCAATGCATCGTATGCAAAATCTTACAAATGGTGTAAGTGTGTCAGTAAATTCATGTCAAGCATTTAACGTGCAACAAGATTCTTTACTAACGACCAGTTTCAGTATTAACGGATATGGAGGGAGTCAGTATGCCTACTTGTATTCAAACCAAATAACAGGTAACCTCACTTTATCTGATGTGGCTTCTTATGGTGGCGGTTATAATACAAACATTCAAAATAATACCATCACAGGAAATACGCTTATTACGCTTTCTGGAACCAATTATGTAAATGAAGCGAGTGCTGCAAGTCAGCCGAATGTATTTAATGGCAATGTAACTTTTAATGCAAATGGCAGCGGTGCCCTATACGTTAGTCATGAGGCGAAGTCAACTTATAATGGAAATTTAATTATTAATCGAACCGTTGCAGGACATACGCAGGCCTTTAATTTTGGAGCTAATGTGAATGGTAATTTTAGTTATACTAAAAACATTGCTGGTGCAAGTTATTTAGGCTTCACAACAAGGAAGACTGCAATTTCTGGTACAATCAATTTGAATGTAACACAAACCTTGGGCGACCCATTTGAAATGTTTTGGATAGTCAATCAAACAACAGGTGGAACGATTAATGTTCAAAACATGCGAGCATTTAATCTATATAGAGATAGTTTCAAGGTTGCTTCAATAAATCTAAATAATTATGGTGGAGGGCAATATTGTTATTTAAACGACAATCAAATAGAAGGCGATTTTACATCATCAAGTGATATCAGTTATGGCGGTGGGTATCATACGCAATATCAAAATAATACCTTCATCGGCACTACAAGTATCACCAATAATGGACCTAATATTTATTACGACGGAAATTCTGCAAACTCTGGTAATACCTTTTTAGGCAATGTGACCTACACGCGTACTGGCGGTGCAATGAATATTGCAACCTCTGATACAAACTCATACGCAGGAAATTTGGTATTTAATAATGTAACCGCATTACCAATAACAGCCGAATTAATTAAATTCATAGGTAATACAAATACCAATATAGATCAATTAGGAACAGGTTCAATTGATATTCAAAAAATGATTTTGAATAAAACAAGTGGAGCCAAACTAAGCTTGAACAAACCAGTGCGAATTACAACTTCATGTGCTTTTTTAACTGGCTATATTAATTCAACTACTACTAATCCACTCATTTTTCCAGACAATATCGGTCACAACAGTGCATCGGATAATAGTCATGTGATTGGCTGTGTGACCAAAGCAGGGAATGATATCTTTACTTTTCCTCTTGGAAATGGAATTGGTTATCATCCTTTAGCTATAACAGCACCCGCAACCACAACAGACTCTTTTCAAGCTTGTATTATTTTAAAACATCCTAATCTTGATGGTTATAATGTTTCATCAAAAGATGCCGCTTTGCTTCAAATTGCGCCTTATCATTATTGGACGTTGAATCAAATCAACGGCACTAATTCTGAAGCGGTTTCACTTGGTTGGAGCATACCTTGTGCCAATACAGTAGTAGCAAGTTTGCCAGGATTAGCAGTTGCTCGATGGAATGGTACACAATGGAATAATTTAGGAAATGCCTCAACTACAGGAACAACCACTTTAGGAACAGTAACTCAAACTGGCACAACAACAAACTTTGGTGTATTTGCATTAGCAACAACAAGTGCATTAAACTCATGGCAAATAACTTCTGTTACTGCGTCAGCCTCAACAATATGCACTGGCACTTCAACCACTTTAACAGGAGCAGGTGCTGCAACCTATAATTGGCAACCTGGCAACTTAAGTGGCACTTCAGTAATTGTTACACCACTAACAACCACAACCTATACCGTTACAGGAACCAGCGCTACCGGATGTATTACCACCGCAACACGAACCATTACTGTAAACCCTCTACCAACACCGAATGCTGGTGCCGATAGAATCCATACATGCTTCACACCTTCAACTACCATAGGCACTGCCGGAGTTGCTGGCACAACCTATACATGGTTACCAGCAACAGGGTTAACTGCAAGTAATATCGCACAACCTATTGCCAATCCAGTTTCAACTACAACCTATACAGTAACAGCCACAATTACTGCTACGGGTTGCACGGCTACAGATGCTGTTATTGTAACAGTAAATAAAACACCACCAACCGCAAATGCTGGGGTTGATAAAACGAATAATTGTTTAACACCAAGTCAAGCCATTGGAACAGCTTCAATTGCAGGTAATACATATGCATGGAGTCCTTCACTTGGTTTAAGTGCTGCAAATATTGCTCAGCCTAATGCGAATCCAGCTTCTACAACGACGTATACAGTAACAGTTACAAATACAACAAATGGTTGTACTGCTTTCGATGCGGTGGTTGTTACAGTAGATAAAACACCACCAACTGCAAATGCAGGTGCTGACAAAACTAATAATTGCATCTCTCCAAGTCAAATTATTGGCACTGCTGCTGTTGTAGGTAATACCTATTCATGGGCTCCATCATCAGGTTTGAGTGCTACAAATATAGCACAACCAACAGCGAATCCTCTTGCTACAACAACTTATACTGTCACTGTTACAAATTCAACAAATGGTTGTACAGCAACTGATGCAGTAATTGTTACAGTAAATAAAACACCACCAACTGCCAATGCAGGAGTTGATAAAACAAATACTTGCACTACTATTAGTCAAACGATTGGTACAGCTGCAGTGGTAGGGAATTCTTATTCATGGGCTCCTTCATCAGGTTTAAGTGCTTCCAATATTGCACAGCCAGTTGCCAATCCTGCTGCAACCACAAGCTATACAGTTACCGCTACAAATACAACAAATGGTTGTACGGCTACAGATGTTGTTCTTGTTACAGTAAATAAAACACCGCCAACGGCTGATGCTGGTGCTGACAAAACAAATACATGTACTATACCAAGTCAAACAATTGGTACTGCTGCAGTTGTTGGAAACACATATACTTGGACTCCATCATCAGGATTAAGTGCAACCAATATCGCGCAACCAACAGCAAATCCAACTTCAACAACAACCTATACCGTTACAGTAACCAATACTACAAATGGTTGTACCGCAACGGATATTGTTTTAGTGACAGTAAATAAAACGCCACCTTCTGTAGGAACAACCGCAACATCCACAACTATTTGTGCAGGTGCTTCAACTACAATAACAGGAACCAATGCCAGTACCTATGTTTGGCAACCTGGCGGTCAAACAACAACTTCAATAAATGTGTCACCAGCCATTACAACAACCTATACGGTTACTGGAACTAATACAGCAAATGGATGCAGTAATACTTCAACTCGTGTTATTACAGTGAATGCATTACCAAATGTTGGTACAACCGCCTCTGCAACTACCATTTGTGCTGGAACACCAACTACACTCACAGGAACAAATGCGAATACTTATACATGGATGCCGGGATCGTTAAGTGGGACATCAGTGATTGTATCACCTACCACCACTACCACATACACCGTTACAGGTACAAATACAACAACAGGTTGTACTAAAACGGCAACAAGGGTGATTACAGTAAATTGTTCAGCTGTGAATCTTAAATTATTTATTGAAGGATACTATACAGGTGCAAGTACAATGACTCCAGTTTTATTTAACCAAGGTGTATCGGCTAGTACTTCTGTTGCAGATAGTATAACTGTTGAATTACGAAACACCACGCCACCATATGCAGTGGTTCGAACAGTAAAAACATTATTGAATACCAATGGAACAGCATCTTGTTCATTCACACCATTTGTATCTGGCAATTATTATATCGCAGTGAAAAATAGAAATGCAATTCAAACGAGCAGCAGTGTTGGCGTGACAGTAGGTACAGTGCCTATTACTTACGATTTCAGTAATTTAATTACCAAGGCATATAATAATAATATGTTACAAGTATCTACAAGTCCGAATGTTTTTGCTTTCTATTCTGGAGACATTAATCAAGATGAAAATGTTGATTTAACTGATCAATCGATTTTAGATGCTGGAATTACAAATTTTCTTTTTGGTTATCAGGCGGCTGATATTAATGGAGATGGTAGTGTAGACATCTTAGACTCAACACCGATCGAAACTAATATTAATAATTTTGTTTTCTCAAGTCATCCTTGGCCTTAATTTTGTTCTGATTGTTTTAAAAACGAGACTTAGCAATGAGTCTCGTTTTT